>JAUYEQ010000309.1 GCA_030691295.1 Bacteroidota bacterium | reverse complement strand
ACCCATGATTTTGCAGAAGCGCTGGCCGAAAAATATACCGTTTCGCAGGTTTTGGCTTCACAGCTAATATCTAAAGATGCGCAGATAAAAACATTGATTGTGGCAAATCCGACTCAGGAATTTGCGGAGAACGACAAATTTTACATCGATCAGTATTTGATGAACGGTGGCAGGATAATGTGGCTGGTCGATCCGGTTTCGGTAAGCCTTGATAGTTTGAGTACCGGAAATACCACGCTGGCATTCCCGCGAAACCTCAACCTGGACGATCAGCTTTTCAGATACGGTATCCGACTGAACGCCAATTTAATTCAGGATGTTGAATGCCTGATGATCATGGTAAATACGGCTCCGGCAGGGACGCAGGCAAAATTCACTCCGGCTCCCTGGTACTTTTCGCCTTTGTTGAACCCTTCCGAAAATCATGTGATCAGCCGAAACCTAAACCGTGTAAAGGCTGAATTTGTAAGTTCAATCGACACGGTTGGGAAACAGGAACAAATGCGCAAAACAGTCATTCTGGCAACGTCGGCCTATTCGCTGGTGGCAAATACGCCCATTGAAATAAGTTTGGCAAGCATCAACAATCCGCCCGACCGACGGCTTTTTAGCCAGCCATCGCAGCCGGTGGGTATTTTGCTTGAAGGTACTTTTACGTCGGTTTTCAAGAATCGCATGGTTGATTCATTCGGCGTAAAAACTTCCGAAGTAAAAACAGAAAGTGAACCCACGAAAATGATTGTTTTTTCTGATGGAAACATGATTGCCAATCAGTACCGTTTTGTGGGGGGCGTTCCCGAATTTATGCCATTGGGATACGACCGCTCTTCGCAGCAAACTTTCGGAAACAAAGCTTTTTTAATGAATGCCGTGAATTACCTTTGCGACGATCAGGGATTAATGGAATTGCGTTCGCGGGTTTTTAAAATCCGGATGCTCGATAAAGTCAGGGTTCAGGAAGAAAAAACCATGTGGCAAATGCTGAATGTTTTGATGCCGTTGCTCTTGATTGCGTTGTTTGGCGCAGTGTATGTTTATGTACGTAACCGGAAATACAAGTGGTAATTATTTCTTCGGAAAGAACTCATAAGTAGTATTTTACATGTATTTCGGGTTGTTTCCAAATATGTTCGTTTCTTTTGTATAAAATCTTGAACGATCAATAGGTAGGAAAAATCAAAGTTTGTATATTCGTGAGCTTTCAATTAACAGGAGGCAATGCCGGTTTCCGGTAAATATATTTATAGTGAAACTAAAACTCTAAAAAAATATCTAATGAAATTTGTTGTTTCAAGTACCGAATTACTCAGTCATCTTTCTGCAATCAGTAAAGTGATCAATTCAAAGAATACACTTCCTATTCTTGATAATTATTTGTTTTTATTGGAAGAAAACCTCCTGACAGTAACTGCTTCCGATCTTGAATCAACATTGATTACAAGTCTGGAACTGGACAATACCAATGGAACCGGAGCAATTGCAGTTCCTGCAAAATTGATGAACGAAACCCTGAAGGAATTTCCGGAACAACCTTTGACTTTCCAGATTGATCCTGAAACTTTTGCCATCGAAATTTTTTCCCAAAACGGAAAATTCAGTATCGTTGGCCAGAATGGCGAAGATTTTCCGCAACAGCCAATCCTGAACGAGGACATTGCTTCAACCATTAATTTGAATCACACTGTATTGCTTAACGGGATCAACAAAACACTTTTTGCAACTGCCGACGATGAACTTCGCCCGGTGATGAATGGTATTTTTGTTGAACTTTCGACCGAAGATATCAAGTTTGTAGCTTCAGATGCCCACAAACTGGTACGTTACAAACGTTTCGACGCCAAAGCCGAAAAAGATGCTTCGTTCATTCTTCCTAAAAAACCGGCTGCTTTGCTGAAAAGCTTACTTCCGAAAGAAGAATTTGATGTAAAACTGGAATTTGACGATAAAAACGCGTTCTTTACATTAAGCAATTTCAAATTGATATGTCGTTTGGTTGAAGGAAATTATCCAAGCTACAATTCAGTAATTCCAACCAATAACCCAAATCAACTGATTATCGACCGTGTTGAATTTTACAATACAGTTCGTCGTGTGTCGGTATTTTCAAACCAGGCCAGCAATTTGGTTCGTTTGAAATTGACTGAAAACCAGTTGGTTGTTTCTGCGCAAGACATTGATTTTGCAATTTCGGCGGTTGAGCGGTTGAGTTGTCAGTATGAAGGCGAAGACATGGAAATTGGATTCAAATCAACCTTTCTTCAGGAAATATTGTCGAACCTTTCGGCCACCGATGTGAAAATGGAATTGTCGGATCCGACCCGTGCCGGTTTGTTATTGCCTGCCGAAAATGAACATGAAGAAGAAAATATTCTGATGCTTTTAATGCCAATGATGATAAACGCCTGATAACCATCAGGCTTGACTTAATAAACCTAACAGCTTTGAACTGTTAGGTTTTTTTTTAATTTTAAAACGATATTGCTAAACCTATTAATCAGAAAAATAAAATTAATATAATCGGGTGAAAAAAGGATTCCAAATTATTATAACTGTTTTAATCTTTGTCCTTGGGATTCAGGTAAATAATGCAAACGGTCAGACCTACTGCAATCCGCTAAACTTGTCCTATCAACTGACTTCGGATTCGCCAACCCGACCGGATATTGCAGACCCAACGATTGTGCTATATAAGGATAACTATTTTTTATTCGCTACAAATGCAGGAGGATATTGGTATTCAGGTGATTTACTTTCATGGAAATTTGTAACTGCCAGCAACCTGCCATTTGAAAAATTGGCGCCAACAGCTTTTGTTATAGGTGACTGGATTTATTTCTGCACTTCACTCAGCAATAAGATATTTCGTTCCAAAGATCCGGTAAACGGCAGCTGGGAAGTGTATAATAGTAATTCTATTTTGCTCGCACAGATTAGCGATTTTACGGTTTTTGTCGATACCGATGGCAGGGTTTTTTGTTATTACGGATGTTCAAATCACGACGGCCTTATGGCTCGCGAACTGGATCCGAAAAATCGACTCGAACCAACCGGAGTTCCTGTTGTCTGTCAGAAATTGAATCCATTGAAAAAAAATCTGCAGAAGTTGAAAAGCAATCCGGCTAAACCCGTAAATAACAGTGTTAAAGGTTCATGGATGAATAAATACAATGGAAAATACTATTATCAATGTGCCGAACTGAACAGTGAATTGAATAGTTATGGAGATGCTGTATATGTTTCTGACAAACCGCTTGGGCCTTTTACTTTTGCTGCGAATAATCCATTTTCATTTAAACCCGATGGTTTTTTAAGCGGAGCCGGTAATGGGTCAACATTTGCTGATAAATATGGCAACTGGTGGCACATTGGCACCATGACTGCTCCTAAAAACCAAAAGTCACGAACCAGCTTCGGCCTTTTCCCAACTGGGTTCGATAAAGATGGGAATCTATTTACAAAAACTGATTTTGGTGATTATCCAATCATCATGCCCGCAAGCAACTATGCCAATGTTAGTATGCTTAATCCTGAATGGGCGCTTCTTTCTGGAAATATTGCAGCAGATGCATCATCAAGTTTGCCTTCAAATCCGGTTACATCAGCTTTTGATGAAAATATTGGTACCTACTGGAGCGCAAAAACCGGTAAAAAAGGCGAATGGCTGATGGCCGATTTAGGTTCGGTTTGTACAATTAATGCTTTTCAACTGAATTTTGCCGAAAGTAAATCACAAATCATTGGTAGCGATAGCATTTTTGCCTACCAGTATCTTGTTGAATATTCCACTGATAAGAAGAATTGGACAAAATTGAATGATAAAACTTTCAATACCGAATATGGGACAAATCCTTACGAAGCACTGAAAATACCTGTTCAGGCAAGGTATCTGAAAATCACCAATTATCAGGTGCCGATTGGTACTTTTGCCATTTCAGGGTTCCGTATATTTGGTTTGGGATCAGGCCGTAAACCTAAAAAAGTAACTGAATTTCGCGCAATAAGAGATTACCGCAATCCACAAATAGTTAAAATGTCGTGGAAGAAGCAGGCAAATACCAAGGGTTACAATATCCGGTATGGTACAGACAAAGATAAATTGCACCACAGTTATCAGGTGTATAAAGATACAAGGTTAAATATTCATTGCCCTGATAAGAATAGAATTTATTGGTTTCAAATGGATGCTTTTAATGAAAATGGCGTTACACCTGGCAAGCCAATGCTTTCAAAATAAATAATTATAAATCGTTACAATACTAAATAATTGATATGGAGTTGAATTTAAAGAATCCCCTTGTTTTTCTCGATCTGGAAACAACCGGAATGAATATCGTAACCGACAGGATCGTTGAAATTGCGCTGATAAAAGTTCATCCTGATGGTCGTGAAGAAGAAAAACAATATCGGATTAATCCTGAAATTCCGATTCCGGAGCTTGTAAGCAAGATTCACGGAATTTACGACGAGGATATCAAAGACAAGCCGACCTTCAGGGAAATCGCAAAAAATATTGCACAGTTTATTGAAGGATGTGATTTCGCAGGTTTCAATTCCAATCGTTTTGATATTCCATTGCTGGCAGAGGAATTTTTGCGCGCCGATGTTGACATTGACCTGAAAAAGCGCAAGTTTATTGATGTTCAGGCTATCTTTCACAAAATGGAAAAACGCACGCTGGGCGCCGCATATAAATTTTACTGTCAGAAACCGCTGGAAGATGCACACAGTGCAATGGCCGATACCAAAGCAACTTACGAAGTGCTGAAAGCCCAGCTTGACCAGTACAAAGACGAAGAATTTGAAGATCATGCAGGCAAAGTATCAAAACCAATCGTGAACGATGTTCAGGCACTGAGCGAATTTTCGGCCTACGATACGAATGTCGATTTCGTTGGCCGTATTGTTTACGATGAAAACGGTGTCGAAACTTTCAACTTCGGTAAAAATAAAGGTGTTCCCGTTGAAAAAGTTTTACGCGAACAACCCGGTTTTTACGGATGGATTCTGAATAATGAGTTTCCATTGTATACGAAAAAGGTGTTGACAGCCATTAAGTTGAGAATGAAATGAAGATAATCTGTGTTGGCCGCAATTACGTGGCACATGCCAAAGAGTTAAACAACGAGATTCCGGACGAACCGGTTTTATTTATGAAGCCCGATTCTGCCCTGCTTCGTAACAACGATCCTTTTTATATTCCTGAATGGACCAATGAAGTTCATCACGAAATTGAGCTGATTGTTCGCATCAAAAAACTCGGCAAAAACATTGACAAAAAGTTTGCAAACCGTTATTACAACGAAATTGGCATTGGGATCGACTTTACTGCCCGCGACCTTCAGAACAAATTAAAGGACAAAGGTTTGCCATGGGAGAAATCCAAAGCATTTGATTTTTCGGCTGTCATTTGTCCTGAATTTGTGCCTGTTGAATCTTTGCCAGATAGAAATGCCATCCATTTCAGGCTCGACATCAATGGGAAAACCGTTCAGGAAGGAAACTCGGCACTGATGATCTTTTCGATTGAGAATATTATTTCACACGTTTCGAAATACTTTACACTGAAAATTGGCGATCTTATTTATACCGGAACACCTTCCGGAGTGGGGCCTGTGAAAATTGGAGACCGGCTGGAAGGATTTTTGGAAGGACATAAAAAGTTTGATTTTTTGGTAAAATAATCACCCGATTTGGGGTTGAAATCTCACCAATTTCTTTTTTTACTGATTAACTATGGGTTTTACCAAAATAATCATCTATTTTTAGCTTTGAATTGCTGAAATCTTATGTCATTTGTATTCAATGATATAGGATGATGCTTGACCTTAACCAACAACTATTTAACCATGAATAACAAGAAAGGACTCTTGATTGCAGTTCTCGTATTGTCTGTAATCGTTTTGCTTTTCATTTTTTTTCAAATCTTTGGAATTCCTTCATTTCTGACCTCTGATTCAAAAAAGTATCAAACTTCTATTGTCGATCGCGGGCAGGTATTTATCCCCATCGAAGCTACCGGCGTTGTTGAACCTGAGAATGAGGTAATATTGCTTAGCCCAAACAACAGCATCATCCGGAAAATAAATAAGGAAGCGGGAAGCCGTGTAATGAAGGGAGAGATAATTATTGAACTCGATGACGAACCTACCCGCGATGAAATCGACCTGATTACTGATCAGTTGGAAGTAAAATCTAATTCGCTCGAAAGATCGCGGCTGGAAGGACAAATGGCCCGAATAGATCTTGATTACAATGTCGAAGTGAAAAAGCTGAGAATCGCTTCCATCAAGACCCAGTTGGCGGATGAAGAACAGTTGCTGAGCGTGGGCGGAATATCGCCAGCGAAAATGGCCGAGACAAAACAAAATTTCGTACTGGCCGAAAAAGATCTTGACATGGTGCTGAAAAAAAATGCGATCCGTTTAAAGCAAATGAAAACCGAAGAGAACGGTCTGAATTTACAAATTGAGATTCAGAAAAAGCAACTTGCCGATAAAATTGAAATGCTTGGTAAATTAAATATCAAAGCGCCATCAAACGGAATAATTCTGTCAGTTGCAGGAAAAACAGGAGAAAAAGTTGGCAGCGACAAGATGCTGATTACCATGTCTGATCTTACTACATTTAAAATCAAGGGATTAATTGATGAAAAACTTTCGGAATTTGTAAAAACCGGAAACCCCGTTTTTGCCATCGCCGAAAATGAAAGACTGGTTGGGTCAATCGGAAATGTTACACCAACGGTTGCCGATAACAAAATTCAGTTCAATGTTCACCTTGAAAACAGCAATAATCCGAAGCTGATTCCTAATCAATCCATTAAACTTCAGGTTTTAAAATCGATCAAGACCGAGGTATTGCGTATTACTGCAAACGATAATTTTAAAGCCAACGCCGAACAAACTGTTTATGTGCTCGACTCAGGAAATATGATGCCAAGAACTGTTTGTTTTGGTATTAAAGGAGCTGATTATCAGGAAGTAATTTCAGGTTTAAGTGAAGGTGAAGAGGTAATTCTAACTGATTCGCCTTTTCGTATGCAAACAAAAAAAAAGGAGAAGGATAATTAAATGAAGCGACCAAACAAAGAATTGAGCTTATCCGGGATCTTCCTTTGGCTCTTAATGATTCCATTTATGAATGTCCATGCTCAGGATATGAATGGATATGGTCTTGAACTTAAGGATGTTGTGTCTTTGGCAATCGAGCAATCATCGGCTGTAAAATACGCGCAAAACCGCAACGAGAATTATTACTGGAGATGGAAGAATTATAAAACCAAGTATCGACCGCAATTGGTTGTTTCAGGCAATCTTCCTGATTTTACGAAATCAACAGTTGGCGTTACTCAGCCTGATGGAAGTCTTGAATTTAAGCAGGTTACAAACCTGGCTACATCAGCGCGGCTTTCACTTAACCAGTCTATTCCGTTCACAGGAACTTATGTCTATGCCTCCACTTCGGCATACAGGTTTCAGGATTACAACAAGGACATCGTAAGGTTCTCCGGAAGTCCGTTTTCTGTAGGTTTTACCCAACCAATTTTTTCGATCAACTGGATGAAATGGCAGGAAAAAACAGAACCGCTTATTTACGATGAAGCACAGAAAGATTTTATTGAATCGATTGAAGAAATTTCGCTGAACACCGTGTACCGGTTTTTTAGGTATTTAATGGTGCAAACCAACTACAAGTTGGCTGAAAGCAACCTGAAAAACAGCAACAATAACCTGA
>JAUYEQ010000305.1 GCA_030691295.1 Bacteroidota bacterium | reverse complement strand
AAATAGCTTTAATTCTGCATCAGGAAAAACCACTGTGCCGATGTCGCGGCCATCCATCACGATTCCTTTATTTTTGCCCATTTCCTGCTGTAAACGTACCATTGCGGCACGCACTTCTGCAATGGTTGCAACCGGGCTCACATTTTGAGATACCGGTAATTGTCTGATTTCCTCTTCCACATTCTCACCGTTCAGATAAGTATCGCTTTTCATACTTGCCTGATTATATCTGAATTCGATTTTAATCTTCGAAAGCGATCCAACAAGTTCATCCCTTTTCAATTCACCGTCGGCGACCAGATTGTGGCGCAAAGCATAAAGTGTAACAGCGCGGTACATAGCTCCGCTATCAATAAATACATATCCGTAGTTTGCAGCTAAAGCCTTGGCTATTGTGCTTTTTCCACACGATGAATGCCCGTCGATAGCTACCACTATTTTGTGATTGGTCATATTTCTGAAGGTTTGCCGCAAAGATAAAGTATTTGTGAGAAGGAAATCTATGAAGATACGAACAACGGCGGAAAAGTTATTTCAGAAGCTTTTGAATATCCTTCCGGCACGATTCTGCAAGGAATGATTCTTCTATCGCTTTTTTTATCAATTCAATATCGGTTCTGCTGCTCCTGAATATTGAAAACACCTGGCTCACAGAAAGACTATCAGGATTACTTTCCAACAAAGTAAACCGATCGCCTTTTGCAACATTTCCAGGTCGTAAAACCCTGACATAAACTCCCGGGAAAGGTAAATTCCAGAAATCATCTACCACTTTCTGATCACCGAACCGGACACCCAGTTTAAAACATGGCTGCCTCGGCTGTGAAACCTGCACAATCGCTCCGCCTATTTGAAAACGGTCGCCAATACGAACATCTGATTCATTCAATCCGCTGACTGTCAGATTTTCGCCAAACATTCCCCAATTCCAATCCAGATCAGGATATTTCATTTTCCAGAACGGATAATGATCGGCAGAATAGAAATAGCAAGCTTTGTCGGCGCCCCCGTGGTAACGACGATCAAGCACATGGTCGTTGTCAACATCTTCCGAATTAAGAAAAATTGGTGTATTAACGCCATATTTATATATACCGGTCAGAACTTCCTGTCCACGCCAAATAATGATGGTTGGCTGAGCAATATTTGTAGATAGAATCTGCATTTGAATAGTTTATTTGAATAACAATAAGTTAATCTTCATCAAGAATCTCCTGAACACGGCCAACCTCGCCGGTTTCAAGCCTTACTTTTATTCCATGCGGATGGTTCGGCGAATTGGTCAGAAGGTTCTTCACAATTCCTTCGGTTAATTCACCCGTTCGCTGATGATTTTTTTGCACGATGTTTACCAATAAACCAGGTTTCACTTCCGATCTTTTTCGTCCGTCCATTTTGAAAAATATTAAGGCACAAATGAACGAAAAAAACATGGATAAAATAAAAAAGCCCTTCTCACGAAAGGCTTCCAATCCCATTTTTCAAATCAAAAAAAACAAATCAAAATTTATATTCTTCAGTTTCTTAAATATCGAGTGATAAATACTTCAGGAATTCGTCTTTACGATGCGGATCTTTGAATACCCCGCCATATTCGGCGGTAATTGTTGAACTACTTTCGTCCTGAATTCCACGTGAAGAAACGCACAAATGTTTTGCATCAATGATTACGGCCACATCTTCAGTTTTAAGAATTCGCTTCAATTCATTGGCAATCTGCACCGTTAAACGCTCCTGAACCTGCGGGCGACGCGCAAAATAATCGACCACCCGGTTTATTTTCGACAATCCAACAACCTGACCACTTGACACATAAGCAACATGCGCTTTTCCTACAATGGGTAAAAAATGATGCTCACAGGTAGAATTCATGTTGATGTTTTTTTCGACCAGCATTTCACCATACTTGAATTTATTATCGAATACCGAAATTTTTGGCATATTTTCAGGATTCAGGCCAGAAAAAATTTCTTTTACAAACATTTTGGCTACCCGCTGCGGGGTTCCGTTTAAACTGTCATCCCGCAGGTCAAGTCCCAAAACATTCATGATTTCACGAAATTTATCCTCAATAAGCAATATTTTTTGTTCGTCGCTGAGCAAAAATGCATCTTCACGCATCGGAGTTTCCAGCGAGGTAGCTACATGGTTATCACCTATTAAATCATGTCCGTTTTGATTATTATTGAGTGGCAAATGCTTTCCGTTATATTTTGGTTTTGCCGTTTCTGTTTTTAAAAACCCATTTACTTTCATAGTGGTTTCTCCTTTTTAAATTAATTTTAAAACTAAAACAGTAAGAAACAATTTTTGTTTAATCATTTTTAATTTACTTTAGACATTAATTCGTCCTATCACTTGTTTAAATCTAATATACAGCAAATTAGCTTTGTTTTTTCATTAAAATAAAATAAAAATAAGGCCAATTTATTCATGAAAATATTAAACAGCATGAAAAAGGAATAGTTCAAGAGCAAAAAAAGTTATAAAAACAAAAAAGGCTATCTAAAACAGATAACCTCCTAAATATTAACAAAATAGATTCTAATCACGGGATACTGAACCAATGCCATCTACTTTCTTGTACACCTCCGGATCACCACGGTATCTTATTTTTCCAACACCGTTAATTGTAGCATTTAAAGTTTCGGTTGCATAAACACTTGCAGCCACAACACCTTCAAGTTTGCAGTAAGTCCTCTTGGTTTTCAAATCAATCGCATCAAGGTGCCCTGCTCCTGAAATGGCTGCGTCCAATTCATCTGCAATTCCATCAAACTCAAACTTCACGCCACCCTGCCCTATCACCTTTATCTTTTGGGCTTTCAGATTCATTTCAATATTTGCGCCTCCCTCAACATGAAGGTAAAAATCCTTTAAATCAACATATCCTTTTGTCTCAAGACTGATTCCCCCTTCAATCACAAGATTTTCCAAATCTTTGAATGTGATGTATAAAACCAGTTCATCAAAATTAAAATGTTTCTTTTTTATTTTGAGACTTAACGACGAAGCATCCGACTGAACATCAATGTATTGAAAATTATCTTTGTCGGTTTTAATTCTCAATTCCTGTTCCGGACCTTGTTCCAGTATCACTTTGTAAGCGCCTTCAAGATAAATCTTGGTAAAGGGCTGCACTTTATAAGTGCGGGTATCTTTATCGCCCCAATCAGAAGAAACCGGGGAAACCGGTGCT
>JAUYEQ010000286.1 GCA_030691295.1 Bacteroidota bacterium | reverse complement strand
TTTTAACCCACATTGCAGCAAAAAACCTCCAATTCACCTAATTTTCAGTTAAATTCACCTTTTTTCGGGTTATTTTCATTATGCAGTGTTTTTAAGTTACTGATAATCAATCATGATATTTTTCCGGATCCGAAAAAAGTCGTTTGTGTGGACTTCCAAGCATTTGGATATTAGTTGATTAAGCTTGATCTTTGGTGTCATGTACATCAAGACAATCCGGAAATATTGCATAGCAGAACATGACACCCATACCTACTTCAGGTTGAGTGAGAGCTACCGCGATGAACATGGGATTGCCCGCCAGCGAATGGTTCTGGGACTTGGCCGATTGCTTGAACTTCCGGATTTTGATCATAAAATACTTTTTCTGGAACGCCTGAACGAACTGATTAAAGGGCGCCCGACACTTTTCAGCTGCAAAGAAGAAAGAATTGAGCAGCTGGCACAGCATTATTATGCACAGCTGAAACTGAAGAAAAAGCTTGATATGGCGCCTGAGGTGGTCGATGATGTTGATACGGTCAAGCTCAATACGCTCAAGAATAAGAACATCCGTGAGATTGGGGCAGAATCGCTTTGTTATCAGGCACTGCGCCAGCTTGGAATAAGCCATTATCTCAAAACCAGAGGATGGGACGATGAGCAGGTTCGCCTGGCTGCCACCCATATCATCAGCCGGACAGTTTACCCGGCATCGGAACTCAAGACTGTGTCGTGGATCAAGGAGAACTCTGCGGTATGCGAACTGACAGGTTATGATCCTGAAAAAGTAACCAAAGACAAGCTGTACGAGATCTCGAAGAAATTATACGAAGAAAAGTCGGGACTTGAAAAACATCTGTCACGGTGTACCAACGAGCTGTTTAACCTTCAGGATAAAATAATACTTTACGACCTGACCAACACCTATTTTGAAGGCCGGATGAAAAACAGCAAAATGGCCAAATTTGGGCGCAGTAAAGAAAAACGCAGTGATGCCAAGCTAATCGTACTGGCAGTGATCATCAACAGCGAAGGTTTTTTGAAGTATTCCGATATTTTTGAAGGCAATACTTCGGATTGTTCTACCCTGAAAACCGTGATCAACGCACTGAACAAGACGGCAGGACAAACCAGCTGGAAACCTATTATTGTGATGGATGCCGGCATTGCAACCGAAGAAAATATCCAGTTCCTGAAGGACGAAAAATACGATTACCTGTGTGTTTCGCGTTCAACGCTGAAGGATTACAAGGCAGATACCGATAGCCTTCCGGTACAAATCTTCGACAAGAGAAAGCAGCCCATCGAGTTGCTCAACGTGAGGGTTGAGAATGACACGGACAATTATCTATGGGTAAAAAGTGAAGCCAAAGCGCTGAAAGAAAAAAGTATGAACGATCAGTTCTCCAGTCGTTTCGAAGAAGGACTGCGTGTGATACAAAAAGGGATAGCCAGCAAAGGCGGAACAAAGAAAACAGACAAAGTATGGGAGCGCATCGGGCGGTTGAAAGAAAAATACTCCTCCACCCACCAATTCTATGATGTTACCGTTTCTGACAATGGCAAAGGTACGGCCACCAGCCTGGGTTTCGAGAAGAAAGCGGAGATAACCATCGATGACAAAGCGGGCATTTACTTTCTTCGGACATCGCTGAACGGCAAAGAAGAACAAACACTTTGGATGATCTACAACCTGATCCGCGAAATCGAATACACCTTCCGCGTGCTCAAAACAGACCTGGACCTGCGACCGATTTATCACAAAACAGATGAAGCATCAATGGCACATCTTCACCTGGGATTACTGGCCTACTGGCTCGTTTCTACCATCCGTTACCAACTAAAACTTCAAGGTATCAACCACGGCTGGAGCGAGATTGTAAGGATAATGAACACCCAGAAAATGGTCACAACAACCATCGAAAACACAAAAGGAGATACCATACAAATCAGGCAATGCAGCGAGCCATCTGAAGATGTCCGACTCATTTGCAGCAAGCTAAAATATCGGCAAATCCCAATGCCCCGAAAAAAATATGTGTGGCACACTGACGAAATTTTTAAAAATCAAAAATCAGATTGTCAGTTTGTTATGGATGGATAGCTGCAATGTGGGTTAGAATCTTTCTATTTCCTGAAGTTTGGCTATCAATGAATCACGGTGAATAGTGTAGTCAGCCATATATTTTTCTGCAACCGGAATAGAAGGAGGCGCTTTCATTTTCAGCGGGTCAATCGGTGTACCATTGTGAAATACGCGGTAATCGAGGTGCGGACCCGACGATAATCCGGTTGAACCTACATAACCAATTACCTGACCCTGTTTTACCCGTACTCCATTAGCAATTCCGGCACCAAATTTACTAAGGTGCATGTAACTTGTTGTGTAAGCCGAATTGTGTTTAATTTTCAGATAATTCCCGCCTCCGCGAGCCTGAAAGGCTTTTGCAATTACAGTTCCATCTCCGATTGATACCACAGGAGTTCCGGTGGGAGCCGCATAATCAACCCCATGGTGCGGCCGGCGGATTTTTAAAACCGGATGAAACCGGCTGTTTGAAAATACAGAACTAATACGGTTGTATACCAAAGGCGCCTTCAGAAATGCTGTTTTCAGGCTTTTACCTTTTTGGTCGAAATAACTGTCTTCATTGTTTTGGGTAAACCTGAAGGCATAAAAATCTTCGTTGGCATGTACAAACTGGGCAGCGAAGATACGCCCAATACCGACAGACTTTCCATAAACAAAGTTCTCTTCATAAATTACCCTGAACTTATCTCCTTTCTGTATCCCGAAAAAGTCGATTGTCCATTGATAAACTTCATAAAGATCCATCGCCAGTACCGGACTGATTGCCTGTTCTTTCATTGTATTCCAAAGTGAGGAATTGATTACCCCGCTGGCTGTTTTTATCTGGGTAATCATTGGCTTTTTCTCCTTGTAGATCCTGAGGCTATCGCTTAGTTGGTAAACCACATAATCCACCGGATTTATTTCATAAATAAAATACTCCACTTTCGAAGTATCCTTTTTATTCTTGAAAAAATAGTACAGATTTTTTATTTTCATTTTCCGGACATCAAAAGTCTGAATAGATTTCTTCGAAATCTCATCAATTTTCGACATCGAAACTCCTTGTTTTACAAGAATATCTGACAGGTTTTGTCCCGATCTCACCTCACCCGAAACAACATTGAATGAATCGATTGCAATATTAAACAGCATCACTGGCTCTGGTATTACAACTTCTACCTGCTCTGCCAATTCTTTTTCAATTCGTTTCGTTTCAAATTTTTCATAAATGAAATACGCAACCTGTAACAATAAAATAAATACTACCGACCAAATTAGGATTTTTGTTAACCGTCTGAATTTCTGTGGTATGTTAATCTTCATAAGAATCTAATTTCTTTTAAAAGTGAACCGTAAAAAATACTTTTAATAAAAGGAAAGTATTTCCCCGGCTTCAATTCATTTTTTCAAAAATAATAAAAATACAAGGGTTCCTTGCAAGAACTCAGGATTGTGGCGGAGTACATTCCATAAATGCCGTCAATACCAAACAGTATCTGCTTATTTTCAGGAAAGTCGGAGGCAAAATAAAAAGCATTAAAAAATGTTAATCCGATAAAAGAACGGTAAAGTCAACCTTTTATTTTGTCGAATCCCTGCCCGTAAACACCCATCACGCTGGCCATGGAAATAAAGGCATTCGGATCAATTTCCTTCACTCTCCTAAAAAGGATGCTGGTTTCCCTTTTTCTAACTATCGTAATCAACACCTTGACATCGTTTTGGGTGTACCATCCGGTGCCGTCCAGGGCAGTTACCCCGCGTCCGAATTCTGTATTTATGTAATCCGCAATTTCTTCGTATTTAGGCGAGAAAATAAATATCTGAGCCGAGGCATTTGAGCCACTCAGAAAAGCATCAAGCGTGTATGAAACCACTGCCATGGAAACAAACCCATAAACCATTTTATCGAGCGAATGTAAAAGAAAGTAGGACGATCCGATGATAATAACATCGCAATATAAAATGATGCGTCCTGGGCTGATGTTGCGGTATTTATTGACGATCATGGCGATAATATCAGTTCCTCCTGTGCTACCTCCCCGCGAAAAAACAAGGCCGATGCCAACGCCACCCATCATTCCGCCTAATACTGCAGAAAGAAAATTATCCTCGATGATTGATTCAGGAAACACGTCCTGAGGAATCGCAAATAATAGGGAAAGAACAATCATGCTGAATATGGTTTTGATGCCGAAACTTGCCCCAAGAACTTTTAGGGCAATAGAAACCAATACTACATTGATCGCAAAAAATGTCAATCC
>JAUYEQ010000364.1 GCA_030691295.1 Bacteroidota bacterium | reverse complement strand
TTTCTCGAACGGGATCGGCTCTACATCATCGAATTCGACAGATGTGGTTATATAATCATTGGTTGTTTCAAGTAAATTATTGGATTTTGTATTCTTGTATTCACTGGCTGACTTGATGCTGTTTATATACCACTTGTTGTTGTATTTGTAATATGCTACGATTTTCTTGGACGAAAGTTGTTTTAGTGGTCCGAGGAATCCCATCATCTTCTGTTTAATTCCCCTTTCTGTCAATTGATAATCAAAACGAATGTAGGCCAAAGTTTCTTTGTCTAATAAAAAAGTTCCTTTTGCAATCCCGCTATTATCCTTTTTAGGAGTGAATCCGATTCTGTATGCAGGATTCCCGTCATACAGAACTTCTTCCTCCACCTGGTATTTATAATCTTTAAAATTGGAAGGTTGTATAAACTCTTTCCGGGAATGGACAATGTCATATGTATGGGGGAAAAATGGCCCGCCATAGAACCGAACAAGGTTTATGGTATCTCTTCCTGGAAAAATATTCTTTCGTGATTTTTCAATACTTATTTGCCCCATCGTCTTTACAGAATACGATGTTTTATAGCCGTTTATAATGGCTTCCGAGAATTCCAGAAAAGGTCCGTCTTTCATTTTTAATCCTTCGCGATAGAAACCCTGAAAGCGGGTTGAGAAGTCCGGATAATTTTCAGGTATCTTTTTATAGGCTTTGGTCAGCATCGAAAGAAGCATATTGTCAGGAATTACGGTAATTTCAGCTAAGGCAACCAAATCTTCTTCCATGCAATATTTTTTTGCTGTCTTATCTGCAAGTTCTGCTATTTTTAAATCAAACGATTTATATCCGATATGGCTTATTTTCAGCGTTTTTCCTTTGAAACTATCCGAAATTGTCAGTCTAAAATAACCTTCATTATTCGAGATGGTACCGTAACCGTATCCATCAACTTTTATATTGACCCCAACCAAAGGAGAGTTATTTGCACAATCGATAATATACCCGCTTATCCCAGCGGCATAAATCGAAAAGGACATGAAAAAAAAGAGAATTGGAACAAACCGAATCATATGCGTGTACTTTGATATTTTAATAATTGTTGTTTTTTAAATAGCGGGGAGAATAGCTCCCCGCCAGCCGGGTTCTTTAATCTGTAAGAATACAGACTACCGCCCATACAGTAATAATAGCTAATACTAAGAAAGGTAGAATTCCTCCCTCAATTTGTTGGAGTTCTTCTTTCCTGAGTTCCTTGAATCCATTGGGTTCTAAATTTTTCATAATTTAATATTATTTTTTCCTACTCTGTTGTATAGGCTTTTCGGAACCACCTAAGTTTTTGTGCACTAAACTTAACGCTAAGTTAAATTCGTCCACTCTCATAAAAAAGTAGTGAAGCATTATTTAACGAAAAACCTCCAATAACTTTCTTGGCTGTCTGCTCTGTGATCAATTGAATAGAATACGACACCTTCATTTCAAACTCGTATTCGTAATAGTAAGTTTTTCGGCTTCGGCTAAAATTTACAGGCGCTCCCAATTCTTTGATATCTTCAATACAACGGTAAAGATGGCTGGAGCTAACGCCTAATCTGGTTGCAAACTCTTCCGGTGTACCTGTTTTTTCTTCTTTTATCAAACGGTTCATTCGTTTTAACCGTTCCAGTTGTTCGAATGCTTTCATATTATTGTGATATTAGATTTTAGACAATAGATATTAGACTTATTAAATGATTTCAGGTTGGACAACCAGCGGCATCTGCCGTTGCCACATCCGGTAATAATAGCCTTTTTGCGTGTATAATTCCTCGTGGGTTCCTTGCTCTGTAATTTGGCCTTCTTTCAGTATGATAATCTCGTGGGCATCAATCACTGTGCTTAACCGGTGGGCAATCAGGATCACTGTTTTGCCAGCTGCTACTTGTTGCCTAATGGTTTTTTGTACGGCCTGTTCCGATTCCGAATCAAGGTTAGAGGTGGCTTCGTCCATAATCAGGATTTCGGGCTGGCGGTACAAGGCTCGTGCAATTGCAAGTCGTTGACGTTGTCCTCCCGATAAAGTGGCTCCATGTTCGCCAATATAGGTGGCAAAACCGTTGGGTAGTTTTTCAATAAACTCGATCAAGTCCAATTGTTTGCACACCGCAAAGAGCAGTTCCATATTGGGCGCCATTTCGCCCACTGCTATGTTTTCGATCACACTTCCGGCAAAGAGTTCGAGGTTTTGCGGAACGATACCCACCAATCGACGAAGACTTTCGGGACTGGCATAACGGATGTTGACATCACCAATTAAAATCTGTCCTTTGTTCAATGGATAAATGCCCTGGATAAGCGCGGCAATGGTGCTTTTGCCCGATCCGCTTTCTCCAATAATAGCAGTTAACTGACCTTGTTTCAGCACCAGGTTAAAATCTTCGAAAACATCAGTGCGGGTTCCGTAGCTAAACGAAACATTCCGGAAAGCGATGTTTCCCAGCAGGTTTGAATTGAGTTCAACGGTATGCTCAATCTCGTCGTCGCGTTCAAGATCCATGATTTCAAACAGGCGGTCGGCAGCGATTTTCGCGTTTTGTATGGTTTTGTTCATGCCAATCAACGAGCTTACCGGCCCGGTAAAATACCCGATAAGGGCATAAAACGACATCAATTCTCCTGGGGTAATGGCTTGTTCAATAACCAGATAACTTCCGGCCCACAACAACACAATGGTGAAAGCCCGTGTGATGAGTTGAGAAGCGTTTCCTGTGAAAATTCCGTTCAGTCCCGATTTGTAAGTACTGTCGAGCAAACGCATAAAACGGGTTTCGGTTTTCAGGTTGTTAAACTCTTCGAGGTTCAATTGTTTGATGGTTTTTATGGCGTTGAGCGACTCAACCAGTTGTGTTTTCAGCTCGGCTGCATTTTCCATGATCTTGCGTTCCCTCTTTTTATTGAGTTGGTTGGTAATCCAATAAAGCAGCGCATACAGCGGGATTACAACGGCCATGATCAATGCCAGTTTCATGCTGTAAATAAACATCAGGACAAACGAGAAAACGACGATAAAGAGGTTGACCAGAATGCTAATCATGGTATCGTTGATAAACGCCCTGATTTTCACCGCGTCGTTGATCCTCGAAATAATTTCGCCGGTGCGCATGGTATCGAAAAAACGTTGAGGTAACTGAAGTAAATGTTTGTAATAACCCAGAATAAGACGGGCATCGATCAACTGGCCAGTTTTCAGGATAAAAACAGTTTGAAGTGAACCAATTACGATCTGTAGCACCAAAATAATCACCATACCTATACTGAGCAGGTTGAGTAGGTTCCGGTTTCCATCGGGCAATACAAAGTCGGTGATTTTTTGGATATAAATGGATGTTGACAACCCTAACACAGTATAAATAATCGCTCCTACCAATGCCTGAACCAGTATTTTTCGGTGCGGGTAAAGCAGAAAGCGGAACCGAGCCATAACCGACACTTTTTCGTTGCGGGCTGTAAATTCCTGATTGGGCGATAAAAGAATGAGTATCCCCGTCCACTCTTCAGCAAATTCTGCATGGGTTTTCCGATGCAGAAGTCCATCGCCGGGATCCATAATTTCCACGTAATTTTTCGTGAATTTATACACCACCACATAGTGTTGCAATACTTCTTTTACTACCACATGGGCAATGGCGGGAAGTGGAACTTCGCTCATTGCGGCCAGTTCGCCTTTCACCCCTTTGGCTGAAAAACCTAATTTTTCGGCAGCTTTGATGAGTCCCCAGGCATTGGTTCCTTTTTTATCGGTTCCGGCCCATTGTCTTATTCGCGCAATCGGGATTTTGAGATCATAATGTGCTGAAACCGATGCCAGACAAGCAGCACCGCAATCGGTAATATCGTGTTGTTTGATTTTTATGCTCATAAAGTCATGATTTTCGGGTTTAGCCAATCATCAGCTTTGTCGAACAGCAGGTCGTATAAACTACGGCGGTTTACCAGAAACCGGGAAGTAAGTGTCAATCCGTTTTTCAATTTGCCCTCATATCCTGATTTCAGCGAAATACAATCCTGATTCAGCTTGCATTTTACCTTGAAATAAACCGATTCGTTTTCCTGATAGGGTTGGTTCGAAATGTCAATAATCTCGCCGGAAGCCAGCCCCCATTGGTTGTAGTTGTATGCATCGATCTGGAATGTGGCAACTTTACCCGTTTGTAAGTATCCGATATCGTTAGGGCTGACATAGCATTCAACAATCAAGCTGTCGGTGGGAGATATGGTTGCAACAACCTGGTTTGGAAAGATAAAACTTCCGGTTTGTAGCCCGGTGAAATTTGTAATGTATCCATTCGCAGGAGAAAGCACGACATAAAAACGTTGTTCAAACCTCAGCTGATCACGGTTATCATTCAGCGATTGGAGTTCGGTTTTGTATTGAAATATTTGCTGGTGCCAGCCTGATTTTTTTTGACTGATGTAAAAGTCGCGTTCTTTGATGAGCTGATTCAATTCCATCTCTTTTTTCTCAAATTCGGCTGCGGCAATCACCTCTTTTTCGAAAAGCGTTTTTGTTCGTTGAAAATCTTTCCCGGCGGTTTCAATCTGCAACTGATATTCCATCAATTTCTGATTGTATTCAGAATAACTGCTTTTCAGCAAGTTGCTTTGAATAACATTGTTTTGACCGCTTACCAGATTGTCCAAATCGGCTATATAAACCGAATAAAGGGCTATCTTGTCGTCCAGCATCTGTAGCTGATCATCGATCTTTTTGGGCGACAAACAAATTAAGGTATCGCCAACCGTCACCTTCATGTTTTTCGCGGATGTAGATTTTTTGTACCTGCCCGGCAACCGGAGCCTGAATGCTGGTTGGTTCGGCCTGCGAACGGATAATTCCCCGCGATTGAATGGTAATATCAACCTTCACAAAAGGTAAGGCGATTACTGCTGCGAGTATAATCCCGATAACAAGTAGATAAATAACTTTTGAATGCCACGAAAACCTGGAATAATGACTTTCGATAGAGAACCTGATGATTTCTTTGGGAAATAAGGTATGTTGCAAATATGGAATAGATTTTAGGATGCTATGTATTAGTTAATCCTAATTTTAACATAAAGGTTACCCCCCCTAACTGTTAAATAATGTTAAATGTCAATATTTATTCGTTTTGCTGAATGTTGGATGTTGATTGTAACCGGATTGTGAAAAATAGGATTCGGGTTTTCACAAATTCTAAATTTTTTCTTTTTTTTGAAAAAAATCACCTCTACTTCTGCAAACGTTTGCAATGCGGTATTTTTTCATTAAGCCGCTGTTTTACCTGCCATATAAGGAGTTTGACTGGTTTTTAGATTTGGATATCTCAAAAATCCTTCGTTATATTTGCGCAGTTAATTCCGTTTTTTGTAATTCCATTTTACGACTTCACAAGGTTTTTCCGGGAATCCCCGGGGCAAACTGTTATTAATCCCAAACATTACATGATGTCTTTGTGACTTGATATTTTTGATTTCAGGTTAGAGTATGATTATACGCGCAAATTCAGAACTTGCTTCTTTTTAAGCCTCCCCTTTTGGGGGAGGTTTGGAGGGGGCTTTTAAAAATTAAACCAATGAAGAAGAAACCCGAATTAAGTTTTTGGCAAATCTGGAACATGAGTTTTGGCTTTTTGGGCATACAGTTTGGCTTTGCGCTGCAAAATGCCAATGTCAGCCGTATTTTCGAAACCCTTGGCGCCAATGTTGACGACATCCCCATTCTTTGGATCGCTGCTCCGGTAACCGGTTTGATTATGCAACCGATTATCGGTCATTTGAGCGATAAAACATGGGGTCGTTTCGGTCGGCGCCGGCCATTTTTTCTGCTTGGCGCTATTCTGGCTTCGCTGGCATTGCTGGTCATGCCCAATTCGCCTTCGCTTTGGATAGCTGCCGGAATGCTCTGGATCATGGATGCCTCCATCAACATTTCGATGGAACCGTTTCGTGCCTTTGTGGGCGACATGCTTCCGAGCCAGCAGCGTACCCGTGGATTTGCCATGCAGAGTTTCTTCATCGGATTGGGAGCCGTGATTGCTTCGGGGTTGCCTTACATTCTTAGTGAATGGCTTGGGGTAGCCAATGTGCCCGAAGCTGGCGAGAAAATTCCACCTTCCGTCAGGTATGCTTTTTATCTGGGCGGTGCTGTATTTCTTCTTGCTGTTTTATGGACCGTATTCCGTACCAAAGAATATTCTCCGGATGAACTGAACGAATTTGAAGAAGAGAACATTCAAAGTCAGGGACTGTCGCGTTTCGTTTATCGCACACCGGTTGAATTGTTGAAAAGCTTTTTCAAACAGGGATTTATTTGGTTGCTGGTTGGAACCGGGTTTAGTTACCTGATTTTTTTGCTGGGCTGGGAAAAGGAACTGTATGTGATTTCTGTTGGTCTGGCAGTTTTCGGGATCATTTTGCTGATAACCGGTTGGAATACCCGACAGGGACTTGCCCGGAACGGTTTGGTTGAGGTGATGACCGATTTGATGAACATGCCCAAAGCCATGAAGCAATTGGCCGTTGTTCAGTTCTTTTCATGGTTCGCTTTGTTTGCAATGTGGATTTATTCTACTTCTGCGGTTACCAGTCACATTTATGGAACCAGCGATACCACCACTGAATTATATAACAAAGGCGCCAACTGGGTTGGTTTTTTGTTCGCAATTTACAACGGATTTGCCGCAGTCATGGCATTTGTCCTTCCTGTTTTGGCCAAAGCGACCAGCCGGAAAATGGCACATGCAATTTCGCTGGTAATTGGCGGAATCGGCCTGATGTCATTCTATGTGATCAAAGATCCGAATCTATTGCTGGTTTCAATGGTGGGCGTTGGAATTGCCTGGGCAAGTATTTTATCGATGCCTTATGCGATTTTAACCGGCTCATTGCCCGCCCAGAAAATGGGAACATACATGGGAATTTTTAATTTCTTCATTGTGATCCCGCAAATCTTCGCAGCCAGTATCCTCGGATTTTTTACCAAATCTTTGTTTGGCGGACATGCAATTTATGCCCTCGTTCTCGGTGGCGTATCCTTGCTGATTGCTGCTGTAAGTGTATTGTTTGTTGATGATGTGGATCAGAAGTAGCAGCCCCCTTCCCGTTCCCCCGAAGGGGGAAAGCTTTGGGCTACCGCATGAATTACAGTGCAGCTCCAGAGGAGCAAAATATTTGCAGCCCCGGGTTTCAGCCCGGGGGAAATGAAAAAGGTGGAATCCCGTCCGCGAGAAAATGAAAAGAAGAGTGACGAACTCTTTTCGGATGGAACGGCATTGACCTTGAAAATTGAACTAATTAAAAGAAACGTGAAGAAAATAGAAGCTTGCATTTTTGACCTCGATGGGGTGATTGTTGATACCGCCAAATACCATTTCATTGCATGGAAAGCCCTTGCAGAAGAACTTGGGTTTGAATTTACTCTTGAAAACAACGAACGGCTGAAAGGAGTCAGTCGCATGGCGTCGCTCGAAATTCTGCTCGAAATTGGCGGATTACAATTTTCGGAGCCTGAAAAACGGACGATGGCCGAAAAGAAAAACACGCTCTATGTGACTTACATCGAGGAAATGACTCCTGAAGAAATTCTTCCGGGAGTTCCTGAATTCCTTCAGGAATTAAAAAATAACGGTATCAAAATCGCGCTCGGATCGGCCAGTAAAAACTCACCAATGATTTTGGAACGAATTCAACTTACCGAAATGTTTGATGCAGTGGTCGATGGAAATTCCATCACTGAGGCCAAACCAAATCCTGAAGTATTTCTGAAAGGTGCCGAATGGCTAAGTGTTTTGCCTGAAAACTGTGTGGTTTTCGAAGATGCCATTGCCGGAATCGAAGCTGCGCGGAACGCAGGAATGCGCTGTGTCGGAATCGGCGAACCCGAAACACTTGGAATGGCCGATTTTGTAATTCCCGGTTTTGATGGATTTACACTGGAAAAACTAAAAAAAGAACTGCAAGCCCCCTTCTTATTCCCCCGAGGGGGGAAAGATTAGGGCACCGGTTACATTGTGTTTCTTGCCCTGAAGGGGCAAAATACCAATAACCGGGGTAAAGTGACGTAGGAGCGGAACCCCGGGACAAATGAAGAAAAGTGAAAACCGTCCGCAGAAAATGTTGAAAAAGTGTTATTCATTATTCGGACGGAATGGCAATAAGGTATATAACAGAAGCTAGAGCAAAGAAAACAATTTGAAATTTATACCTGAATTTACATCAGGATTAACAAAATACAGTATGAAAAACTACATCATACACGATGAGTGGAAAATAATAGAAGAAGGATTCCATCCCGAAGAAAACCGCATTACTGAAAGTTTGCTGAGTATTGGCAACGGACGGAGCGGACAGCGAGCCAACTTCGAAGAAAAATACAGCGGCGACAGCCTTCAGGGCAGTTACGTGGGCGGTGTTTATTATCCCGACAAAACCCGTGTTGGCTGGTGGAAAAACGGCTATCCTGAATATTTTGCCAAAATCCTGAATGCTACCAATTGGATCGGTATCAACGTTACGGTTGATGGCGAAGAGTTGGATTTGGCCAAAACCGAAATCCTTTCGTTTTACCGCGATCTGGACATGAATTCCGGTTTGCTTTCGCGCCGATTTGTGGCTCAGCTTTCATCAGGAAAACAGGTTGAAGTAAATGCCAAACGATTTTTGAGCATTGCCGATCAGGAAATTGGCGCTATTCGATACACCATAAAAGCCTTGAATTTTTCAGGAAAAATTACTGCTACTCCCTACATCGACGGAAATGTGGTGAACGAAGATTCGAATTACGACGAAAACTTCTGGATCGAAAAAGCCTCCAAAATAAATGGTTCTGTCGGCTTTGTTTGCATGGAAACCAAAAAAACAGCTTTTCAGGTTTGTACCGGAATGAATTTCAAAACATGGCTGAACGGGACACTGATTGAACCGGTACTTTCACCCATTCAGAAGGAAAAATACATTGCTTCGGAATTTCAGGTTGAAGTAATTCAGGGTGATGAAATTTGCATCGAAAAATATGCTGCCATTGTTTCTACACTTTATCATCCGGCAAATAAACTTCAGGATGTTACTGAAAAAGAAATTAAAAAGGCCTCTGAAGCTGGATTCGAAAAGTTATTTATTCGTCAGGAAAAAGCATGGAAAAAGCGTTGGGAAACGAGCGACATCCGCATTGAAGGCGACGTTGCTGCCCAACAGGGAATCAGGTTCAATATTTTCCAGCTCAACCAAACTTATCTGGGCGATGACGAAAGACTGAACATCGGTCCAAAAGGTTTTACCGGCGAAAAATACGGTGGCGTAACTTATTGGGATACAGAAGCATATTGTTTGCCGTTCGAACTCGGCACTTCCCCACAAATGGTATCCAAGAATCTACTTTTGTACCGCTACAAGCATTTGCCAAAAGCCATCGAAAATGCCGAAAAACTTGGTTTTACTGACGGTGCTGCACTTTACCCGATGGTGACCATCAATGGTGAAGAATGCCACAACGAGTGGGAAATTACCTTCGAGGAAATTCACCGCAACGGCGCAATTGCTTATGCCATTTACAATTATATCAATTATTCCGGCGACCAGGATTATCTCGCTCCTTATGGTTTCGAGGTGTTGCTTGCCTTGTCGCGTTTCTGGAGCCAGCGCATCAACTGGTCGGAAGAAAAAAAGAAATTCGTGATGCTGGGCGTTACCGGGCCAAATGAGTACGAGAACAATGTGAACAATAATTTCCACACCAACTACATCGCGGTTTGGACTTTAAAATATACGCTCGAAGCCATTGATTATCTGAAGAAAGAGCACCCGCTTTTATTCGAAGACCTGGTAAAAAAACTCAAACTGAAAGAGTTGAAAGAAACTTCGCGCTGGAAGAAGATCATAAAAGACATGTATTTTCCCTACGATTTTAACCGGAAAATCTACCTTCAGCAAGATGGTTTTCTCGATAAAGAACTGATTCCGGTAAGTCAGCTAAAACCGGAAGACCGACCGATAAACCAGAAATGGTCGTGGGACCGGATTTTGCGTTCGCCATACATTAAACAGGCTGATACACTGCAAAGTATATTCTGGTTCGAGGATGAATTCGACAAGGAAAGTCTGGAGCGGCACTTCGATTTTTACGAACCGCTCACTGTGCACGAATCGTCACTTTCGAGCTGTATCCATTCAATTCTGGCAGCCAGTTTGGGCCGGCAGGAGAAAGCCTACGAAATGTATTTACGCACCGCCCGCCTCGATTTGGACGATTACAACAACGACACCTGCGACGGGCTGCACATCACCAGCATGGGCGGAACGTGGATGGCTTTCGTGCAGGGTTTTGGCGGAATGCGCGTGCGAAACGGCCAGTTAAATTTCACCCCGTTTATTCCTGAAGGCTGGAATTCGTATTCTTTTCGCCTGAATTTCCGCGAAGCACATCTGGAATTTAAAATGGACAAAAAGCAATTTAGCGTTTACAACCATTCGAAGGTAAACATCGATTTGGTCGTTCACGGACAATCGCACCATTTGCAGGCGAGAAAGGAAATAACAATTAAACAATAATTAACTAAGATATTCTTTAAGGAGGCTAACAAAAAAGTAAATATTACGATAACTTCTCTCTGTGAAACTCGGTGGGTAACTCTGATAAACTCTGTGGTTCAATTATTCTTTTTCACCACAGAGTTACACAGAGTAAAAACACAGAGAAACACAGAGTTTTTTTGACAAGCTCTTTAGGGGAAGCTTATAAAATAAACAACATGAAAAAACTATATTTATTCATTATCGGTATCGCCTTCAGCATTTCAACTTTTGCGTTGAATGTTGACCGCGTTGAACCCACGTTCTGGTGGGTAGGCATGAAAAATCCAACAGTTCAGTTGATGGTTCATGGCGAAGGAATTGCATTGAGTGAAATCACCCTGAATTATTCGGGAGTGAAAATCAAGACGATTAGCCGCCTTGAAAATCCCAACTACGTATTTATCGATTTATCCATTTCTCCGGAAGCCAAAGCCGGAAGTTTTCCGATTGAATTCAGGAAAAGCAAAAAGGAAGTGGTTTCGTACAATTACGAGTTGAAAAACCGCGAACCGAATTCGGCCAGCCGCAAAGGTTTCGACGGTTCGGATGTGATTTACCTGATTACGCCAGACCGTTTCGTAAACGGAAATCCGGCCAACGACGCAGTTTCGGGAATGAAAGAATTACCCAATCGTACACACATGAATGGCCGTCACGGAGGCGACATTCAGGGAATAAAAAACAGTTTGGATTACCTGTCGAAACTTGGTTTTACCTCTGTTTGGCTCAACCCGGTACTCGAAAACAATATGACACAGGTTTCGTACCACGGCTATTCGACCACCGATTTTTACAAGGTTGATCCGCGTTACGGAACCAACGAAGAATATCGCGAACTTGGAAAAACGATTCATCAAAAAGGCATGAAACTGATGATGGACATGATTTTCAACCACATCGGTTCCGAACATTGGTGGATGGACGACATGCCCTCGGCTGATTGGCTCAATTATTATCCTGAATACAAAATTACCAGTCACCGGCGCACGGTTAACCAGGATCCGTACGCTTCGGAAACCGATAAGCGGTTGATGGCCGACGGTTGGTTTGTGCCGTCGATGCCCGACCTGAACCAGCGCAATCCATTCGTGTCGAACTACCTGATTCAGAACAGTATTTGGTGGACCGAATATTTAGGATTGGATGGAATCAGAATGGACACTTATCCGTATCCCGATAAGTTCGCGATGGCCGACTGGACAAAACGAATCATGGACGAATATCCCGATTTTTACATTGTTGGCGAGGAATGGACAACCAATCCGGCGGTCGTTTCGTACTGGCAAAAGGGTAAAATCAACCAGGACGGCTATGTTTCCTATCTTCCTGGATTAATGGATTTTCCGCTGAACAATGCTGTTGTGCAGGGCTTGAAGAATCCTGAAACCTGGGGAGGCGGACTGATAACCATTTACGAAGCACTGGCCAACGACTTTTTATATGCCGATCCGGATAAACTGGTTATTTTTCCTGATAACCACGATATGTCGCGGTTTTATACGCAATTGGGCGAAAACTTTGATTTACTGAAAATGGGAATCGCTTATTATGCAACCACGCGCGGCATTCCGCAGATTTTCTACGGAACCGAAATACTGATGTCGAATCCGGGAACCGAAGAACACGGCGTAATCCGTTCCGATTTTCCGGGAGGATGGAGCGGCGATCAGGTGAATGCTTTTACCGGCACAGGTTTGACAACACAGCAAAAACAAGCGCAGGATTTTTTCAGCAAAATACTGAACTGGCGAAAAACCAGCGAAGTTATTCATTCAGGAAAACTTAAACATTTTGCGCCTGAAAATGGAGTTTACGTGTATTTCCGCTACAATCAGAATCAAAAAGTGATGGTTGTGATGAATAAAAATTCGCAGGAAAAGACCATTGAAACCAGTCGTTTCAGCGAAATAATGGGTAATTGTACTTCAGGAAAAGAGGTGATTTCGGAAACAAGATTTTCCGACCTGAAAAACCTGAAAGTACCAGCCATGTCGGCCATGATTATTGAATTGAAATAGGCGAAAATGATCAGTGGTCAGTCGCAGTTACCAGTAAAACAAGAAACGCGCAACATTTGATAACAATTACAATAACGACAACATTCTAAAACATCATACTATGAATAGATTTAAAAAACTGTTTTTCGTTCCATTGCTGGCTTTGGCGATTTTCGCATGCCAGCCTGCAGTAAAAACCACTACAGTAACCACCGGCATTCCGGAGTGGACAAAAAATTCGGTGCTGTACGAAGTGAACATTCGCCAATATACGCCTGAAGGAACTTTTAAGGCTTTCGAAACTCATCTTCCGCGCCTGAAAGAACTGGGAGTTGATATTCTGTGGATTATGCCCATTCACCCAATTTCGG
>JAUYEQ010000250.1 GCA_030691295.1 Bacteroidota bacterium | reverse complement strand
ATTCACCGGTTAAACCATTGTATATTTTAGATGAGCGGGTTTCTCACTTTCCTGAATCGTCAGGTTTAATTGTACATGAGAAAAAGGATTTTATTCATAAAGAATCTAAAATTGTCTATACCTCACAAACCTTCAATCATCTTGAAATTGCAGCAAACTTATTCTCTGCGCTACATGCGATGGAAGATGATGAACACATAAAACAAATATTCATTGAACCTGTTCCTGAAGTAGGTTTGGGCATTGCTATTATGGACAGAATTAAAAAGGCAGCATATAAATATCAACAAAACAACTAAATTAACCGGAAGCCGTTACAATGCGCATAATTTGCTCTGTTGTATTTGCCAATAATTCCGACGCCTGGGCTTTCGATTCTTCGAGGCTCATCGGTTGGTTTCCGATTGCGAAAACGGAAGTGATTCCCTGTTTGTAAAGTTCGGTCAGATCGTCGGTTATCATTCCGGCTAAGGCAATTGCCGTAACTTTATGTCTTTTAGCCAGTTGACCTACTCCACTGATTGTTTTCCCAAAAGCTGTTTGCGCGTCAATTTTTCCTTCAGCGGTAAAAACCAGTGAAGCCTGGCTGATGTGTTTTTCCAAATTGGTCAATTCGCTTACCAGTTCAAATCCTGAAATCATTTTGGTTTTGCAGAAAGCCATCAATCCAGCACCCAGTCCACCAGCAGCGCCTGCTCCCGGAATTTCAGAAACATTTATTTTCATCTCCTGCTGAAGAATTCGGGAAAAATGAACCATGTTTCTTTCGAGCGTTTCGAGCATTTGGGGGGTAGCTCCCTTTTGCGGGCCATAAACATAAGTTGCTCCGGAAGATCCTAATAAAGGATTTCGGACATCGCAGGCGACTGTAATTTTTGCCTCTTGCAGTTTAGGATGGACATTTGAACAATCGATGGAATGAAGCGCGCATAAAGAACCACCGCCCAAATTCAGAGGTTGACCATCTTCATCGAACAGCCCAAAGCCCAGTGCTTGCGCCATTCCTGTACCCCCATCGTTGGTAGCGCTTCCCCCAATCCCGATAATAATTTGTGTAAAACCGGCATCCAACGCAGCTTTTAGCAGCAAACCAGTTCCGAAAGTGGTTGTAATTAGCGGGTTTCGCTCTTCGGGTTCAAGCAATTCGATTCCTGAAGCTGCTGCCATTTCGATTACAGCCGTTTTCCCATCGCCCAAAATGCCATAGAATGAATCAATGGGTCGGTTCAACGCATCAACCGACTGAACCGGAATAATTTTCCCTCCGGTTGCAGTGACCAATGCTTCAACTGTTCCTTCGCCGCCATCGGCAACGGGGATGCGGATTATATCAGCTTCCGGAACAACGCGTTTGATTCCTTCTGAAATTGCTAAACTCACCTGAGTAGCGGTTAAACATTCTTTAAACGAGTCGGGGGCAACAACAATGTGCATGGTCATCCGGATTAACAATTGATCTTCAAAAGTAAAGATTTTGGCTGTACAAACAGTCCTGAATTATTCTGGTTGGTTCAGCGTATGATTTGAGCCAATAGTTGATTGTGTTTAGAGTTATTAACAAATACTTAAATGACTAGTAATCAAATTTATATATTTAATAAATGCAATAATGTTTAAGCAATATTAAAAATAAATAAACAAAAGTGGTGTTGAATTCCTTTAAGTGGTAAATTCTAAATTTTATAATCATGAAAACAATTATTGCAATCAGTTTTTTAATAGTAACCACTTTAATGTCACAGCTTTCGCTGGCCAGTGGTACTTTCCTGGTAAATTTAGTGCCTCAGACAGAAGAAATGGCACTATTAAAGATTTCAAACAATGATGGACAAAAGTATGAAATCAGTATTTTGAATTCAATGGGTGATTTGGTGTATTTCCACGAAACAAAGGAAGCATCCCGGAATTTTAACAGGATGTTTGATTTTTCACAACTAGAACACGGAGATTACAAAGTTGAGGTTAAAATTGATGGTGCATCAAACGAACAGTTGATGACAATCAATAAAAAAGGAATTGTAGTGGGCAATTCCAGTAAGAGAACAGCTCCTTTTTTTAATTACAAGGACAATGTTTTAAGCCTTTCTTATCTGAACCACAGCATTGAAGAAATGAGCATGAATATTTACCAGAAGAGCAATTTAATTTGGGAGACTAAGATGGATGCTCAATTTGTGCTTCACAAAGGGTTCGACCTGTCGAAATTGAAAAGGGGCGAATACACTGTAGTATTTTCTGCAGGAAATGAAATATATGAATACGATTTGACTAGAAATTAGTGGGATTTTCGATGTGAGAAAAGCCTGTTGACAATATAAAGTCACAGGCTTTTTTATTTTGCAACAAGCTGGCTTAGCAATCTTGTTTTCCCCTGAATATCGACAGTAATACCGTAAGCAGAAATCGTTGCACCCGATATAGCATCTATGCCTTTCCCAACAGTGAGCGACTTTTTGCCATCGTATCCCTGAAATTGCTTCAGCCAACCTTTGTTGGTTACTTCCTGTCCGTGACTTGCCTGATAATTATATACTTTCACCTGTTGGACGGTAAATTTGGAATCAAAAACAATCAGATAATCAAAAAATTCAGGGGTGTCAATATTCATCGTTCCGGTGGGGTCCGAACAGCCACCCTCGCGGCAGCCATTCACCCTTCCGGCATAAACGTATTTTTGCAGGTCATTGTTTTGGTTCATCAGGGTAAGGAATTTTCCCTGCATAGGGTTTACTGCAAGCAGTGACTCAGGCACAACAATCTCCTTCCAATCTGGATTTTCTACCCCACCTAGTTTCTGAAGTTCTTTTCTGAGGGTTTTATCTTCGAAGTTAAACCCTTTGGTAGGGAAAAATCCTGTGGAAAACCAAAAAATGATTGCAAGTAAAAACAGTTTATACATTGTGTTTTTTATTAAAACATAACTCCTAATCCGGCGCTGAATACTTTTGAATAGCTTTCGGCACCGTCCGGTTTTATGAATTGCATGTCAGTTTTCAAAACTGCTCCCTGTGCAAGTTTCAAAGTTAATCCGGTTGTGATAACTGTATTTTTGTACGATTCTTTTTTAACAATATTTGATGCAACTTCCGCATGTGTGTCGTAACCTTCAAGTCGTACAAAGGGTACCAATTCATAGTCGATTTTTTCGAATGGCCTGAAAACATTGTACCCG
>JAUYEQ010000245.1 GCA_030691295.1 Bacteroidota bacterium | reverse complement strand
ATGGACGATATAAACGGACAATTGAATGTTCTGGATAAACAAGTTTCGGCCACCAATACACAGTTTCAGCTAATTGCCAGCGAAATGGAAGTCGTAAAACGGCAACTCGATTTACTGAACGAACAACTGACTAAATGCCAGATAAAAAGCCCAAATAAAGGAACTGTTCTGGAAACTTATCTGGAAACCGGAGAACTGGCAACTCCCGGCAAACCCGTTCTTAAAATGGCTGATTTGTCGAATCTGGAACTGAAAGTTTACGTTTCAGGCGCGCAGTTGTCGGATGTGAAATTAGGAAACGATGTCAAAATACTGATTGATTCAGGAGCCAAAGAAATGCAATCCCTCTCCGGAAAAATCAGTTGGATTTCGTCGGAATCAGAATTCACGCCAAAGATCATTCAAACGAAAGAGGAACGCATAAAACTGATGTATGCCGTAAAAATAGTAGTTCCCAACGATGGAAGCCTGAAAATCGGGATGCCAGGGGAAGTAAACTTCTAGTGTTCAGTCACAGTTTCCAGTCACAGTTTTATACGAGCTGCTAGTCGCTGGCAAAATAACTTGGAACTTGAAATTTGGAACTTGAAACTATTAATTCATGATCAGCATTCAACATATCAGCAAATCCTACAAAGAGGTTCAGGCCATAACCGACATTTCGCTGGAAGTGCAGAAAGGTGAACTTTTTGGCCTGATTGGCCCGGATGGTGCAGGCAAAACAACTTTGATGCGCATTCTGATGACCTTACTTATTCAGGATGAAGGCACTGCCACCATGAACGGGTTCGATGTCATCAAAGACTACAAGAAAATCAGGAACATGGTGGGGTACATGCCGGGGCGATTTTCGTTGTATCAGGATTTGACAGTGGAAGAAAACCTGAACTTTTTTGCGACCGTTTTTAAAACTACAGTTGCCGAAAATTACGAGCTGATCCGGGATATTTACATTCAGATTGAGCCGTTTAAAAACCGTTTGGCCGGAAAACTTTCAGGAGGAATGAAGCAAAAACTGGCTTTATCGTGCGCCTTAATCCACAAACCTGAAATCCTGATTTTGGATGAGCCAACAACCGGAGTTGACGCTGTTTCGCGCAAGGAATTCTGGGAAATGCTTAAAAACCTTCAGCAGAAAGGAATAACGATTCTGGTTTCGACGCCATATATGGACGAGGCCACTCTTTGCAATCGGGTAGCACTGATGCAAAAAGGCAAAGTTCTGGATATCAACACTCCGCGAAATTTAGTTGATGGTTATACGAGGAAACTATATGCCATCAGGTCGAACGATATGCACTGCCTGATTTTGGATTTGCGCTCATATGAAAAAACAGATTCGGTGTATGCTTTCGGACAATATCTCCACGTAACCGGAAAAGATGATGAAGTGGAAGCAACAGAATTCGAAAACTTCCTGATGAAAAAAAATCATGAAAATCTGGAAGTTTTTGACATTGCACCTACGATTGAGGATGTGTTTATGAATATGATGGGGAAAGGTGATCAACTAACATAACCACAGAGTTTCACAGAGTAATGCACCGAGTTATAATGAGAAATATAATTATCTAAATATTTTGCAATGGAAATTAACCAACTCACAGAACTTATACTGAAATGTGCTTATTCGGTTCATTCTGCACTTGGACCTGGATTATTGGAAAGTGCCTACGAAGAATGCTTGTATTATGAATTAAAGCAGTCCGGATTAAAGGTGGAAAAACAAAAATCGCTGCCGCTGGTGTACAAAGAAGTTAAACTTGATGCTGGTTATCGGATGGATTTATTGGTTGAGAACAGGGTTGTCATTGAGATAAAGTCAATCGAAGCATTCACTGACGTGCATATTGCACAAGTACTAACTTACCTGAAGTTATCCGGATGTAAAATCGGACTTTTACTGAACTTGAATGTTTCATCACTAAAGAATGGCATTAAGCGCTTAGCAAACTAATTAACTCATAAAAACTCTGTGCAAATACTCCGTGTAACTCTGTGGTAAATTTGTATCCTCATGAAAGAAAAAGTAATTGAAGTACGCAATCTGGTGAAGAAATTCGGTTCGTTCGTGGCAAACGATCATCTGAATTTCGACGTTTACCAGGGCGAAATATTTGGATTTCTGGGAGCCAACGGTGCCGGAAAAACTACTGCCATGAAAATCCTGTGCGGGCTCTCCTCTCCTACTTCGGGCGAAGCAAAAGTGGCTGGCTTCGACATTTACAAAGAGACCGAAAAAGTAAAGCGAAACATTGGCTACATGAGCCAGAAGTTCTCGCTTTACGAAGATTTGACTGTTGCCGAAAACATCCGGTTTTTCTCCGGAGTTTATGGAATTTCTCCAGCCGACCGAAAAGAGAAACAAGACAAATTACTGAAAGACCTGGGACTTGAATCGGCAAAAGATTCGCTGATTGGCTCGCTGCCATTGGGTTGGAAACAGAAACTAGCTTTTTCGGTGGCTATTTTTCACGACCCAAAAATTGTGTTTTTAGACGAACCAACCGGCGGAGTTGACCCGATCACCCGACGTAAATTCTGGGATCTGATTTACGAAGCGTCCGACCGGGGAATCACCGTTTTTGTAACCACGCACTACATGGACGAAGCCGAATATTGCAACCGCGTTTCGATTATGAACGCCGGACGGATTGAAGCCCTCGACACACCTGAAAATTTGAAAAAACAATATTCAGCAAAGAATATGGACGAGGTTTTCCTGAAGATTGCTAGATAAAAGCCCCACCCAAACCCTCCCCACAAGGGAGGGCTTAAAGTGCCGAGGGTTCTGAACGACGTATGAGTTCCGCTAAATTTTGGAAGTTTAAAATGTTACTATGAAAATACTACAATCAAATGCCGATTTTTTAAGCCCCCTCTTTCGGAGGGGGTTTGGGGGAGGCTTCTGGGGGAGGCCATTATGAAACAATTTATAGGATTTCTCAAAAAAGAATTTTTGCACATTTTTCGTGATCCGCGAACGATGATGATCATTTTTCTTTTACCAATTGTGCAGTTGCTGCTATTCGGGAAAGTGATCAATACTGATATTCAGAATTCGAAAATTGCGATTCTCGATCTGTCGCACGATAACACAACCCGCGAAATTACTTCGAAATTGGTGTCGTCGGGCTATTTTGTATTGGGCGAAGAATTGATGCCGGGCGACGATGTGGAAGATGTTTTCCGGAAAGGTAAGGTAAAAATGGTGGTCACATTTGGGCCTGAATTTGAGAAGAGCCTGGAACGCGATGGCAAAGCCGAAGTGCAATTGCTGGCCGATGCTTCCGACCCCAACACTGCCCGAATCCTAACCAATTATGCTTCCGGAATTATTAACGACTACGTAAAAAAAGAAAAACTTCAGAATCTGCAATTGCCCAACCAAATTTATACTGAAGTCAGGATGCTTTACAACGAAGGATTGAAAAGCGTTTACATGTTTATACCCGGCATTATGGCCATGATTCTGATGTTGATTTCGGCCATGATGACTTCCATTTCCATAAGCAAAGAAAAAGAACTCGGAACGATGGAAGTTTTGCTGGCCTCTCCCCTGAAACCAATTCAGATTGTGCTGGGAAAAGTGACTCCGTATTTGTTGTTGTCGTTCATCAACGCATTGACCATCATTTTAATCGGAGTCTTTTTCTTTGGTGTTCCAATTAAAGGAAGTTTCATTTTGCTGATGGCCGAAAGTTTCCTGTTTATTATGATGGCACTGAGTTTGGGAATCCTGATTTCAACCATTGCGCCGAACCAAATGGTAGCCATGTTTATCTCTGTACTGGCGTTGATGCTGCCCACTATTTTGCTTTCAGGATTTATGTTTCCGATTGAAAACATGCCACTTCCGCTGCGAATTCTAAGCCATGCCATGCCTCCGCGTTGGTTCATTGTCATCATCAAAAACATCATGTTAAAAGGCACCGGAATCCTGTTTGTCTGGAAAGAAACCCTGATTCTGATGTTTATGACCTTTGTGTTTATTGCTTTGAGCATTAAGAATTTTAAAATACGGCTGGAATAAGTTCGGAGTGAGCTAGAGTTTGGAGTGCCTAGAGTTGAAAACAACAACCAATTAATCAACATACAATGGAAAATAAAGAGTTTGCAAAACAGTTAGAAAAAAGGACAAAGATTTTTTCAATTACAATCATTAAACTGTCATGCTCGTTACCAAATACTCCCGAAAGTAGGGTAATCCGAAATCAAATTACAAAATCAGGAACAAGTATTGGTGCAAATTATCGCGAAGCAAATCGGGCCAGAAGCAAGGCTGATTTTTCAAATAAAATTAGTATTGCTGAAAGTGAAGCCAGTGAAACTGTTTATTGGCTTGAAATTATTGAAGAATTGGAATGGGCAGAAAATCAGACACTTCAAAATACAATAAAAGAAGCGAATGAATTACTCTCCATTTTTACATCAATTGGGAAAAACATGAAATAAAAGAAGTGCGGAGTGAACTAGATCAAAAGAAGTTCGGAGTGAGCTAAAGTTGGGAGTGCCTAAAGTTGAAAAAACACGGAACTTCGACAACTTTACTCTAGGCATTTTAGGCACTTCGCACTCTAGACACTTTTTAATCTAGGCACTCCGAACTTTAGACACTTTAGGCACTTATTTATGAAAACAATATTTTACGTCATACAAAAAGAGTTTATTCAGGTAAAGCGTAACAAAGTAATGCTCCGGATGATCGTGATGATTCCGCTGCTGCAAATGTTGGTGTTGGTTTTTGCGGCCACTTACGATCTGAAAAACGTCGATATTTTTCTGGTCGATAAAGATCTGTCATCCACCTCGCGCGAATTAGCAGGTAAACTCGAAGCTTCGCCGTTCTTCACAATCAACAATACCTCGTTCGATCCTGAAGATGGCGAAAATGAACTTTTGCGAAACGCTGACGATATGGTTTTGGTTATTCCACAAGGATTTGAGCGCGACTTAATCCGCGACGACAAAGCCAGTTTGCAATTGCTCGTGAATGCCATCGACGGGCAGGCTGCTCAACTGGGCTATTCGTATGCCGCATCGGTCATCCGCGATTTTAACAAAAACATCATTGCCGAATGGAAAGGACTTCCCGAATTTAATCCTCCGTACCAAATCAATACGATTTCCCGCTACTGGTATAACTCCGAACTCGAATACAAATGGTATATGGCTCCGGGAGTTTTAGCCATATTGGTTACACTTATCGGGCTGTTTCTCTCTGGGATGAGCTTGGTAAAGGAAAAGGAACAGGGTACGATCGAACAGCTCAATGTGACTCCGATTAAAAAAATCCAGTTTCTAACCGGGAAACTAATTCCTTTTGTAGTCATCGCATTGTTTGATTTATCATTCGGATTACTGATTGCCAAAGTGGTTTTCAATCTCCCAATTGTTGGCAGTCTGTGGCTGGTTTTCGGATTCGGGATTTTGTACCTACTGGGCATTCTGGGCCTGGGCCTACTTATTTCAACCGTTGCCGACACCCAGCAGCAAGTTATGTTTGTCACTTATTTTTTCATGATGATTTTTATCCTGATGGGCGGTATTTTTACTCCGGTTGACAGTATGCCACATTGGGCTCAGGTGGTTAACGAAGCCAATCCGGTTTTCCACTTTATGAAAGTGATGCGGATGGTCGTGCTCAAAGGATCAAACTTCGGCGATTTGATTCACGAGTTTGTTGCGCTTTGTATTTTAGGATTCACCTTTTTGAGTCTGGCGGTGTGGAGATACCGAAAAACGGCATAATAGGGAGAATAATCTTCAGACTGCGTTCATGGCGAGAATTTTCATTCGGCGGTCATTTGGGGTTTTTACTAAAACCTTATCCTGTCACCAGGGTTGTCGAACCGGGAGCTCTTCAAAATGTCATTTGGGAACACAATACGCCCACCATCAATATCCAAATCGAATCTGGTGACTTCTAGAATCGCCCAACGGACAAAAGTTGCACAATTAAATCTAGCTTGGCCATTTTTAGGCGCTAAAATGCTGTAAGGTCTTCCAATTTGCTTGCCTGTAAGTTCAATGAGTCTCTGCTTTTGTTCGCTATTGAGATGCATTTTAAGTAAAAACCTCTTGCCTTTTATTTTACTGAAGTTTTCAAATGCTTTATTTATGGCAACATCAGACTGAAATTTGACTTTATGCCTGTTAAATAAAGCTGATTCAGCAACTTTAATACCGCCAAGTTTCTCATCGGTATTGGTGAATTTTCCTTCTGAAACGGCAATGGACAAATGCCCGGGAAATCCGCTTTTGTAATAGTATTTGCTACCCG
>JAUYEQ010000220.1 GCA_030691295.1 Bacteroidota bacterium | reverse complement strand
TGCACTCCCGGAGGAAAAGAAAATAACATGGTTGCCCTGAACCGCTTCACCGGACAAAAAATCTGGACGAGCCCGGCTTTTCAGGAGAAAGCGACTTACAGTTCGCCCATTGTATTCAACCACAACGGCCATCGACTGCTGGCAAATTTGACTTCAACGTCAATCATTGGCCTCGATGCCAACAGCGGCGAAATGTACTGGAGGGTGAACCAGTTTCAGGACAATAAAATACATGCCAACACACCGGTTTATGCCGATGGACACCTGATCGTATCAAGTGCATCGCGCAGAGACAGTTCGGGTCTGGTTTCGCTGAAACTTTCGCCCGATGGAAAGAATGCCGAAATTGCATGGCGCAACAAGGAATTCATTAATCTCCAGAGCGGGTTTGTGCTGAAAGATGGCCATGTTTACGGATCGGCGCACATTCAGCCCAAGTGGTTTTGCATCGATGCCAAAACCGGTCAAACCAAATACATTGCCAAGGAATTGGGCGGTGGCCCTGTTATTTATGCCGACGGACTTTTCTATTGTTATGCTGAAAAAGACGGCGAAATGGCTTTGGCAGAAGGTACTCCCGAACAATTCAGGATCATCAGCAGATTTAAAGTTCCACTCGGAACTGCCCAGCATTGGGCGCATCCGGTAATTGCCGGTGGTAAATTGTTCATCAGGCACAACAATGCGCTGATGGTTTACGACATCAGGAATTAACAGGGAAAGAGTATTATTAAATATACCAGATTATATGAATTTTAACCGACGCAATTTTATCCGAACATCAGGATTAACAGCCATTGCCGGTTTTGCCGGAATTGAAACAGTTTTTGCCGTTATGAAAAACAAATCAACCAAAAAATCAGGAAAAGGGCTGGTTTTGCGCTTTGTGCAATATGATTTACTACTGAACCATACTTTTACGATTGCAAACAGCTCGCGCAACAGCACTCCCGATATGCTGACAAGTATCGAATTCGACGGCATAACCGGATATGGTGAAGCTTCGATGCCGCCTTATTTGGGAGAAAGCGTTGAAACGGCCACCAAATTCTTTTCATTGCTTGATTTGGGGCAGTTCAAAGATCCGTTTCAGATGGACGATATTCTCACTTATGTGGACTCGGTGATGCCGGGAAACTGCGCGGCCAAAGCTGCGATTGATATTGCATTGCACGATCTGGTCGGTAAAATAATGGGTCAGCCGTGGTATAAAATATGGGGCTTCGATCCGGCAGATACCCCGAATACTTCGTTCACCATTGGGATTGACACGATGGAAATGGTCAGGCAAAAAACCCTTGAAGCGACACCTTACAAAATACTGAAAGTAAAACTTGGTCAGAAAACAGATCGCGATATGATTGAAACCATTCGTTCGGTGACCAATGTGTCGCTTTGCGTGGATGTGAATCAGGGTTGGACCGACCGGCAAATGGCGCTGGACATGATTCACTGGCTAAAAGAAAAAGGCGTGGTTTTCGTGGAGCAGCCAATGCCAAAAACTGCGATCGACGACATGGCCTGGCTGACAGAAAACAGCCCCCTGCCAACCATTGCAGATGAATCGTTGCAGCGACTTCCTGATGTGATGAAAGCCAAAGGTGTGTATTCAGGAATAAACATCAAGCTGATGAAATGCACCGGGATGCGCGAGGCTCATCAAATGCTGACATTGGCCGAATCGTTTGGAATGAAAGTGATGATCGGCTGTATGACCGAAACTTCGTGTGCTGTTTCGGCGGCGGCGCAGTTGTCGCCAAAATGCGAATGGGCCGATTTGGATGGCAATCTGCTGATTTCAAACGACCCTTATTCAGGCGTTCAGGTGGTGAATGGGAAAGTGATTCTGATTGACCAGCCGGGTATCGGGATTAAGGAAATAAAGAAGGTATTTGAATAACATTTTCGCGACTGCTCGCTAAAGTGGAGAGTCCCGGTTACCCCGGTCACCCCGAACGTTCGACTGAGCGTTCGACTGACCTCACGCCGAAGTCTACGTCGAAGGCTTGTTCGGGGTCCCATCATCAAAGGGATTGATTTATAAATGGAGTGAACTTGGGCCCAATTTATAAATGAAAAAATGAAGTTTAATTGTTAGATTTGATACGGTAAAAAAGCAAAAAAATATGAATTTAGTCGAAAAAAGGGATTTTATCCACAGTCGCTTACATCAGGTAGATGAAAGCTTGATCGATGAGTTTTATAAAATGCTTCGCAAAGAAGAAATATTAAAAACAAAACTGACCATCAGAGCCATAAAATCGGAAAATGACATAAAATCAGGAAAGTTATTTTCCCGGACTGAAATTGAGCAGAAAACAAATAATGCCGTCCAATAATTTTTGATTCCAGACAAGATCCTGAGAAAATGAAAGGATAAGCCGTTTCAAATAAATTGATATTGCGCTTGGATCTCCCAAATTTTTAATTTGAATTGCCATGAGCTTTCCCAAAGTTTTTTCAGTTTTAAAATAAACTTTGGGAAAGCTTTGCCATTCATGCTTCAAATTGACCCTTTCGTCACGATAATCGTACAGTTCATGAAATATCCTGGCAAAACACAAAAATGATCATAAAAAACAACAACAATTTATTGTATACAATAATGAATTGCATACATTTGGAAAACCTAAAAAACCAATCTGACGAATGAATACCCATCCATGCACCTCACCCAATCATTACAACTATTCAACCGGTTTTAAAAGATTCATCCTGCTTTTGCTGTGCTTATTTTTGCTCACAAAGCTCAGACATCCAATACTATCGCAGATTAAAGCGCGACTGTTTCGTAAACCAGCCTTAAATTTGTAAGGGGAAACCGGGTTTCGGTCTGGTTTAAAAAGGCAC
>JAUYEQ010000218.1 GCA_030691295.1 Bacteroidota bacterium | reverse complement strand
CTGCGCGTAAAAAGCTTCGGCTTCCATCAGTTCAAGAACATCAGGATCGACCTGTGCATCTTTTGCGGTTTGCGCCTTCTCCTAAAATTTTATCTTATACAATATGGTTGGAATTAATGCCATAACAGCAAGTACAGCAGCAACTTTCATCCAGCCGAATTTTCTCGATTTTTGTACTGGTGGTTCATTCAACTTGTTGCTGATGGCGTCCCACATCTTGTCCGAGGGTTCCATCTGGTCAAACTCGTGACGGTTCTCATTTACAAACGATTCCAATCTGTCCTGTTTCATATCGCTCTTGATTTTGTTTGTTTCATTATTTCATAAACCCTGCGTTTGGCGCGCATATATTGTGTTTTGGAAGTCGATTCGGTGATGTTCAGTATTTGTGCGATTTCGCCGTGATCGTATCCTTCCAGCAGATAAAGTGAGAAAACAATCCGTCCACCTTCCGGAAGCTGTCTCATCGCTTCACGTATATTTTCGGTGGTGTACAAAGCTTCTTCCGGTTCTTCTTCCGCAATTTCAAATCGATTCATTTCATCGAAATAGCGCATTTCCAGTTTTCGTTTGTTCAGCGCGTTTATACAGGTGTGAACTGTTATGGTCTTCAGCCATGTTCCAAAACCTGATTCATTCCTGAAGGTTTCCAACTTCTGAAACGCCTGGATAAAAGCATCCTGCAACATATCTTCAGCATCCTCGCGGTTGTTCATCATGCGGAAACACACGTTGAACATCGCCTTGGAATACAACTGATAAAGCTGGTAGCGGGCTTTGTTACTGCCTTTTATGCTTTCGGCTATCAAATCCTGATGTATGAATGCTGACTGACTCAAATTATTTAGATTTCGATTATAGTGACAAGGTTTTTTACTAAGGGTTGCAATCCAACCAATTTTTTTCCTGAAAATTATGAAATTCGGTAAAATAAACGATCCGGTCTGAACTTGTTTGTCAAACCGGATCGTTTTTAACAATTGATTGATTTTGAGCGCGATTATTCTGAAGAGCTGCAAAGATTCAAATGCCTGAAACCACTACATCGGTAAATACCAAACTTGGAACTTTGAGAGAGCTGTAAATCCAGGGATC
>JAUYEQ010000216.1 GCA_030691295.1 Bacteroidota bacterium | reverse complement strand
TCGTCTCGATCCTCGTTTGTACTGGACACTGGTTACATTCGAAAATGAATACAGCAGCTATACCAACCTGAAAACTGCGGCATATCCCAATGGAGATCCTCGCAGCAACACTGTTTATCAAAAAGAAAGAACCACAACTCCTCTATCGAACAATGCCCAGGGTGGAATATCAATAGCTAAGTTTACCAATGCAAGAAACAACATCTACAGTTCTATTACCAACGGATTGCATTGTGGAGTCAACCTACGCCTCATGCGTTATAGCGATGTTTTACTACGTGCAGCCGAATGCGAAAATGAAATCAATGGCCCAACCCAAACTGCTATCGATTACATTAACATCGTACGTCGACGCGTTGCTCTTAAAGATCTTAAAGTATCTGACTTCCCGTCTGCTGATGCTCTTTTCGAACAAATAGCAAACGTTGAACGTCCTAAAGAATTTGGTTGCGAAAACGGACGTGGTATCGACTTACTACGCTGGGGATTCTTCTATGATGCAGGTCGTCTGAATCAGTTGGTTAAACATGGTTATTATAAACTCGATGGCAAAGCCTCAACAGATGAGCTTACCGCCGAAACCGCCAGCGCTTCATCGTTCCAATACTACTATAAGGGACATGAATATTTCCCAATATATCAATCAACTCTTAATGCCAACCCTAACCTTGTAGGTAACTCGGCAAACAAGAATGAAGATAATGGACCTGCTTTCACAGCGAAATGGACTGTTCGTCCTGTTGTAGAGTAGAAATAAATGTGAGACTTCCTTATCGACGTGTCTTTTTGCGTATTGATAAGGAAGTTTTTTCAACAAAAAAAAAATTAGACAGGGAGTTTCAATTTAGGGGAAGGAAAAAATAATTAGAACAGAAATTTTGTAAACTATGAGAATATTAAAAGTTTCAAATTTTTCATGGATATTGGTGCTTGTTACTTTGCTCTGTGTTAAATCTCTCACAGCACAGAACATCATCGTGCACGATCCGGTAATGATCCGTCAAAACGCTGCGTATTATCTTTTCAGCACCGGAATGGGAATCAGCGTCTGGTCGTCGCCCGACATGAAAAACTGGAAGAAAGAAAAGCCTGTTTTTGAAAAAGCGCCTCAATGGGCAGTTGATGACATCCCATCTTTTAAGGGCCACATATGGGCTCCGGATATTGCATTTTTTAATGGCGAATACTACCTGTATTATTCAGTTTCAGCTTTCGGGAAAAACACATCGTGCATTGGTTTGGCAACCAACAAAACACTCGATCCGGCCAATCCTGAATTCAAATGGGTCGATCACGGAAAAGTCATTCAGTCAATACCCGGAGAAACAAACTGGAATGCGATTGACCCCAATTTAATTGTCGATAAAAACGGAACTCCATATTTGACATTTGGTTCGTTCTGGGACGGGCTTAAAATGGTAAAACTATCGCCTGACGCAAAAAGTGTTGCAGAAGACATCAGTAATATTCCAACCATTGCTTCGCGCAAAGCCAGTTCGAATGAGCCAAATCCTCCGTCAGTTGATAACAATCCGGTGGATGCTGGAGGCAATGCTATCGAAGCGCCATTTATCTTCAAAAAAGGAAAATACTATTATTTGTTTGCTTCCATCGACTATTGCTGCAAAGGGGTGAACAGCACTTACAAAATGATTGTCGGACGTTCCAAAAAACTGACCGGATCATATATTGACCGCTCCGGAAAGCCAATGGCAACAGGTGGAGGAACAATTCTGCTTGAAGGTGACGAAAACTGGCATGGAGTAGGACACAATGCTGTTGTCAGCTTCGACGGAACCGACTACCTTGTATTTCATGGCTACGATTCAAAAGATACAGGAAAGCCAAAACTGAACATCCGGAAATTAGGATGGGACAAAGATGGATGGCCGAAAGTGGAGTAAATCTTGATCAAGGCACTATCCTTTGCCGTTCCGCTTTAGCGAACGGACATATTTAATAAAAATAAATAAATACACATGATAAAAAGTACTATTAAACCCCTGCTGTTGCTTGCATTTGCAGGCATGGCTTTTTCTTCCGGAGCGCAAAATGCACGGATAAAAATTGATATTGACCGCAAAATTGGTGAGGTTAACAAACATCTCTACGGAAATTTCGTGGAACATCTGGGCCGCTGTGTTTATGGCGGAATTTACGAAGAAGGTTCGCCTTTGGCCGATGACAAAGGAATACGGCTGGACGTGCTCGATGCGGTGAAAGATTTGAACGTGTCGATCACCCGCTATCCGGGTGGAAATTTTGTATCGAATTACCACTGGCAGGATGGAATTGGCCCGAAAGACCAACGCCCGGCCCGCATGGAACTGGCATGGGCACGGCTGGAATCGAACCGTTTTGGTACCGACGAATTTATGGACTACGCCAAACGAATGCAAACCGAACCCTACTTCTCGGTGAACATGGGAACCGGAACCATCGAAGAGGCCCAACAGTGGGTGGAATACTGCAATGTAAAAAGCGGTCCGTACTTTGCCGAACTTCGGAAAAAGAACGGCTACCCCGAACCACACAACATTAAATACTGGAGTTTGGGCAACGAAATGGACGGTTTCTGGCAGATGGGGCACATGAACGCTGAAGATTACAGCAAAAAAGCCCGCGAAGCAGCAAAACTGATGAAACTGACCTCTCCGGACATCAAACTGATTGCAGCCGGTTCGTCGAACTACCGGCCCAATGCCGACCCGAACGAATGGAATGCAACCATACTGCACGAATTGCGCGATGTGATCGATTACATTGCTTTGCACATGTACGTTGGAAATCCGGATAACAATTACTACAATTTCATCTCCACTCCACTGGTTTTAGAAGAGCGTACCCGTGTGGTAAAAGGCCTGATCGATCGTGAAATGGAAAATGCTGATCGTGGAAACCGTCCGCCAATTTACATCGCCTGGGACGAGTACAACATTTGGTACCGCGCCCGCAGCGAAGACACAATGGCCGGAACACGTGCACTCGAAGAACATTACAATCTGGAAGATGCACTGGTAATTTCAGGTTTCCTGAATGCTTTTATCCGCAATGCCGACATTGTGAAAATGGCCAACATGGCACAATTGGTCAATGTAATTGCCCCGATTTTCACCAACGAGAAAGGGATGTTCAAGCAAACCATTTACTACCCGTTGCAGTTGTTTGCAAAAAATGTTCATGGAACTGCCCTCGATGTTTTGGTTGATTGCGAAACTTACGACACCGACAAGTTTTTTGTTGGTTTGGGCGAATCGACCACACAGCAGAAAAATGTCCCTTTTCTTGATGTTTCTGCAACCTACAACAACGGAGAAGTTATACTCTGCGTTGTCAACCGCAACAAGGACAAAGCAATTACGACTGATTTGATTTCGCAGGAAGGAAACTTTAGCGGCGATTTTGAAGTATTTGAAGTAAATGGTCCGGACATTAAATCGGAAAATGACTTCGGAAAAACAAATGTACAAACAGTCAACAAACCGGCAATCAAAGTGAAAACTGCCGATAAGCTGACTTATTCATTTCCTCCGCATTCATTCACCATGTTAAAAGGTAAAATCGTAAAATAAGTAACAGGAACTATTTATTGTCGTATATTTCCCGACTTACCCCACTTCCGCAAGCAGGCGTGGGGTAAGTTAATTCTTAATCAATTATGAAACATTCAAATTTACTACTGGCTTTCGGAATTGTTTTTCTGGCAATTTCCTGCGGAAAAGAAAATAATGATGAACCCGATCCTGTTGATCCGGTGGTGGTGCCAGTGGTAAATACGCGGAATGATTCGTTTACCGGCCCAACTTATGCTGATAATTATTCCCCCGTTGCATCCTGGTCAGCCAGGACGCAATGGAATTTGGCCAATGTTCACGATCCTTCGGTTGAAAAGTGTGGCGACTATTACTACATGTACCAAACCGATGCATCTTATGGAAATGCGCACAACGGCCATGGTCATTATCCTTACCGGCGGTCGAAAGATTTGGTGAACTGGGAGTTTTTGGGAATGGCTTTTCAGGAAGTGCCTGCATGGGTGAAAGATTCGCTGAACCACAAACGGGCTCGCATGAATCCGGCTTTACCTCCCATTGAGAATCCTGATTATGGTTTTTGGGCGCCTTCTATCCGGAAAGTGGGCAACAAATACCGCTTGTATTACAGTGTGGTGATTACAAATCCGATCGTGGGAACCGACACCAATAAATCATGGACAGAGCGCGCATTTATTGGTTTGGCTGAATCCGACGACCTTTCAACCAATCAGTGGGTTGACAAAGGCATGGTGGTTTGCTCCGAACCTGATGGGGTTGTGGATTATATCCGTTCAGGTGGAAACGACTGGAACGGCTATTTTAAATTCAATGCCATCGACCCAAGTTTTATTGTTACTCCTGAAGGCGAACACTGGTTGATTTATGGATCGTGGCATTCGGGCATTGCTGCAGTTCAGGTAAATCCGGCAACCGGCAAACCCGACAAATGGGAAAGCAGTGCAGATTACGGTGCGCGAATTGCCGGACGGGGAAATGTAAGCAATAACCGCTGGCAGGCATTGGAAGCTCCGGAAATAATTTACAATCCCGATACCAAATATTATTATCTGTTTCTGGCTTACGATGAACTTTCGGTGGCATACAACACCCGCGTGGCGCGCTCCAAAACGATTACCGGGCCGTACCTTGGAATCGACGGGCAGAACATTACCAATGGCGCCGAGTGCTGGCCCATGTTGACACATCCTTATGCTTTTAACAATCATACCGGCTGGGTCGGCATTTCACATTGCGCAGTGTTTCAGAATCCGGATACCAAACAATGGTTTTATACATCGCAGGGGCGACTGCCGGAAGGAGTGCCCGGTATAAATGTTTCCAATGCCATTATGATGGGGCATGTTCGTGAAATTTTCTGGACAGAAGACGGGTGGCCGGTTGTAATGTCCGAACGTTATGCCGGCGTTCCACAACTTGCGCTGGATCCTGCCGCTGTCGCAGGCAACTATGAAGTGATTGTCATGGAATATCAATATAAAAAACTCCAAAAACCGGCTACACTTCGTCTCCTGACAAATGGCACTGCAACAGGTGTTTTTACCGGGCAATGGACACTCGACAGCGAGAAGAAGGTGTTGCAGATCGGAAATCAGAAATTGATTGTTCGCGACGGTTATAACTGGGAAGGTAATCCCCGAAAGGCGACCTTAATTTTATCCGGCCTTACATCAACGGGTAAACCGGTATGGGGTAAAATGGTTCGCTAAATTCAGCGTTCTATTCCTCTTCCGAATTGTCCGGGAAAGGTTCTACCTCGCATTCATATTCCAGATTTTCAAAATCAGTTTTGGTTAGCCACTTTTCTGAAGTTGTCATCGAATATTGTGAGTTTCCTTTGCTTTGCAAATCCCATATAATTCCTTCGGCTTCAGGAAATGCAACTTTGCCATCAAGTGGGTCTTTGAACAACCGGATGATTAAATTACTGTCTGAAAGACTTGTTCCAAGCGCTTTCAGAACCAATTCTTTGGTTATTTCAGTTGCGTCGTCCTGTTCCGCCTTCATCTCGAATTCAACGATATTGGCTTTGCAATTGGGAAACTTGCCATTGTATGCTTTGTAAAGCAGTTGATTAACGCTAAACAATACCTTGTGAATGTAAATATCAGAGTAATTCTCCGAAACTTTTTCCCGCATCATTTCGTGCGAAAGATTGACAATCTGGCCCTCGTTTAAAACTTCAGAAAGTTTGTAGTCGAGAACAATCGCGGCGGCATCAGTTGGCTCAAAGTCAGCAATCGCCATAAACAGATAATCCTTTAGCTCATTTTGATTTATTTTTCCCGCATCTTCGTAATCGAATCTTTTTAAAAGCTCAATAAAATCAGCATTGATCCATGCGCCATCAAGCTCTTCTATCGTTTTT
>JAUYEQ010000025.1 GCA_030691295.1 Bacteroidota bacterium | reverse complement strand
CTGAGTGATAAAATTCAGAAAATAGGCGGCATTGCCAGCACCGAAACTTTCATTTCGCTGGATGAAACATTTAAACGTGAAGTGCCTATTTTTTAGACTCTTTGCTCCTCCCCCCGCTTCCCTTCGATACGCTTCGCTACTCAGGGAGCGTCCTTCGACTGCTTCCTTTTGTAAGCATAGCTACTCCGGAAATATCACGCTCGGGGAGCGGGACTTCGATCATCGGATTATTTGTTCTCCATGCTCCTCGCCCCATGCTTTTTACTCTGTCTTAAAGGTAAATCCACCGGGAGAAATTCCGACTTTAAATTCATCAACCAGTTTTCCTGAAGTGGAAAATCGCCTGACCAGTCCATTTTGAGCATGATCAATCGCATCGCCCACATAGATTTCAGAATTCGACGGGTCGATGGCCAAACTATAAAAACCACCATATAAATTGGTGTTTGCTGAAGTTATAAATGGTTGCTCCGGAAGTTTTTTATCCGAGGCAGCCATTTTCCATACATGCCGGTTCAGAAACAACAATGAATCTTTCCCTGAATTCAAACAAAGACTCAGCGGATGTTCGCCCAAGGCAAACCTGAAAGTCCGCTCAATTTCGCGCGTTTCGGCATCAATCTTTAACAATCCGGGTCTTTCGTAGCCATACGGACTGCCCTCAAATCCGCCATCAGTCAATACCCAGATTTTGTTATCCTTGTCAATTACCAAACTATTTGGTTGTTTAAATACTTCAATTGAGTCAATCAATTGATCTGTATTTGTGTCGATTACAAGTATTTTATTGTCGTACGACCAACAATTGGTAAACACCATGTTTTTATATTGGATCATCTTTTCTGTAGGATGCTGGTTGAATTCTGACTTCGAATTACTGACCGGAATTTCACCGGTTATCCGGAAAGTTGAAGGATCGAAAATGGTGATTTTTCGGGCATATAAGTCAGTAATGTAAGCTTTTTGTGAATTGACAAAATGAATATATCTGGGCGAGCTTAATCCGGTGATACTTCCCTGATATTCGGCAGTACTGCTGTCGATGATGTAAATTTTCCCTGAATTGTTCACCACAACAAAACCCAGATTGTTCCAAATAGTCATCGATTGCGCCACATCACCCAGAGGTGCGCCGTTTCTGGCCTGAAATACATGATTTACAACCCTTTTTGTAACCGGGTCATAAAACGATAAAGACGAGTTGCCGTACATGAAATTCCCCTGATTTACGATATAGACTCCACGGTTGCCAGTGAAATCGAAAAACACCGTATCAACAGGGCTTTCAGAACAGGCGAAAAGTCCAAATACACCAATCAGTATGTAAAAAAGCTTCTTCATTTTCTGAATTGAATTTGGACGGTTAGAGAATAATATCTTCCGGGCATTGGGCGCCATAAAATTGCCATGTAATCCTCATTGGTCAGATTTTCCACATTGAGGGATAAATCGGCCTGCAAACGCTTCCAGAGAAACTTCTTTCCTGCGGTCAAATTGAGCAACCAATAGGGATTCAGCACCTTTTCGTAGTCCGATTCCATGTTGTTGCTCGAAGTGTATCGTTTTCCGGTAAAAGGCGCATTTATTTTCAGGTAATAATTCTTGAAATCAGCTTCAGCGAACATGTTTGCTTTGTGTTTTGGTATGTAAATCAGCTGCTTACCACGCGATTCATCTACCGATGGAACTGCATCAATATTCGAAGTCGCAGAATACGAATAATTACCCCGCAAGCTAAACAAAGCCTTATTCGCAGTTTTTAACTGTCCCGAAACCTGAATTTCAGTGCCACGGACAAAAACTTTCCGCAGGTTAGTTGCTTCCCAGTAATAGGCGCCACTGACTGAAGGCTGCCATGCAATCCAATTATCAATTAAAGAGGCAAATCCGGTAAGCTGTCCCGAAAAGGAAGCGTTTCCCTCCTGCCCTTTGTATGCGAATGCCAGATCGCCCGAGAAACCATCTTCAGGCTTTAAATCAGGATTACCTCCGGGAAGCCAGTACAAATCATTCAGTCCTGGCTGATGGTAATTACGTGAAAGATTCAGTTTTACTGAATTTTGTTGCTTTTTATCCAGCCAATATTCAGTTCCAAACGATGGAATAAAATCTATCAAACGATCATCGTACATTTCGCTCCTGAATAAGAAAGACATTGCCCACCGCGGAAATAGCATGATATGAGCCGAATTCAGCAATGAAAAAGCCAGTTGATGCTGATCATAGCCAGTTTTTTGAGCGTAATCGAACACCGAAACAGTGTTGTATGTGGTATTCAACGACCAGCTAAAATTCAAAGTCTCTTTTGGTGTCCAGTCGTAGTTGAAC
>JAUYEQ010000213.1 GCA_030691295.1 Bacteroidota bacterium | reverse complement strand
AATCCGAAGATCGTAGCAAATGATCAGGAAAAATGGAAAGAAAAAAGAATAAAGTACTTGGAAAAACAGCTTGATCAATTAAAAAGAGCAGTTTAAAAATAATTGATTATTAGTGCGTTGAGATTTGTTATATAGTAGGTTAAAATATTGAAAATAAGGTTTTTCTGCTTTTATTAAACCGTATTTTTTTTCATAAAACCTTAGTAGAAAGGGTAATAGGAGAAAACCAACCTTATTACCTTATTTAATAGTGAAGAAAATTCCGACATATTTAATCGCTGATTTTCATCGGGACAGGGTGACCAAATATCTATTTCTTCCTTTTATCCAGAATTCTTTCAATTTCATCCATTACTTTGTTCATCGAAGCGGTTGTTTTTTCAAACGGATCGGATGAATTCATGTCAACTCCCGCTTTTTTCAGGAGTTCGACGGGGTAGTCGGAACCTCCGGCTGATAAAAATTCCATGTACTTTTTCAGGGCTTCCTTATCGCCCGTCATTACTTTTTCGGCCAGCGAAATAGACGCGGTGAATGAAGTGCTGTATTGAAATACATAGAAACTACGGTAGAAATGAGGAATGTACGCCCATTCCATGCTGATGTAATCGTCAACAAAACAAATTCCCTGATCGTGTCCGTAATATTTATTTACAATTTCCTTGTAAATTTTCGAGAACGTGTCACCAGTCAGCGGTTTTCCCTTTTCTGCTTCTTCGTGTATTTTCAGTTCAAACTCTGCAAACTGTGTCTGGCGGAAAAGGGTTCCTTTAAAGCCGTCGAGCCAGTTCATCAGGAGCGAAAGTTTCACATCGTCGTCTTTTTCCGTGCCAATTATGTAGTTGAAAAGCAATACTTCGTTAAAAGTTGAAGCCACTTCAGCAACAAAAGTTACATACCTGGCCTTTGGAAGCGGCTGGGTTTTATTTGAGAAATAGCTGTGCATGGTGTGACCGAGTTCGTGTGTCAGGGTACTGACATCGTTGTAGAGATTGTTGTAATTGAGCAAAATATACGGGTGCCCTTCGTAATCGGCTCCGTTTGAATAAGCACCCGACTGTTTCCCGGGAGTTGGATAAACATCAATCCAGCGCTCGTCGATGGCTTTTTTCACGGTCGATACATATTCGGTTCCCATTGGTTTCAGCGATTCAAGAATAATTTTCGAAGCATCTTCATAGCTGTATTTCAGGTCAACATCTTTCACAACAGGTGCATACAAATCAAGGTATTTCAGTGTATCCACTTCCATCATGCGTTTTTTAATTTTCAGGTAGCGGTGAAAAGCGGGCAGGCTTTCGTTTACATTTTTAACCAGCGAATGATAAATTTCAACCGGAATATTGATGGGATAAAGTGTGGCTTCCAGAGAGGAATCGTAGTGGCGGGCTCTGGAGCGGAACATATTGGCTTTTACGTTTCCATAAAGCATTTCGCCATAGCTTGCCTTGAATTTCGCCTGGTTTTCCCAGTATGCCCTAAACACGATTTCGCGGTCGTTGCGGTTGGCCGATGCCCGGTACTTGGCATATTCGGAGCTGCCAATGGAAATTTTTTCGCCATTCGACAAAGTCACCTCCGGTTTGGGCATTTCAGCATTCGAGAACGTATTGAAAACTGACGATGGAACTCCTGAAACCATGCGCGAAAGAGCCATAATCCGCTCTTCCTCTTCGCTCAAAGTGTGTTTTTTTGTGCGGAACATATTTTCCAAACCCATGCGGTAATCCTGAAGTTTTGGTTCATTTTTAATAAACCCGTCAATCGTTTCCCAATCGGCAGTCAGAATTTCAGGCTCAATAAATGCGGCCCTGGCGCCAAATTTTGTAAACAATTGCTGAAGCTCCTGTTTCATCCCGGTGTATTTCATATTTCGGGTGT
>JAUYEQ010000201.1 GCA_030691295.1 Bacteroidota bacterium | reverse complement strand
AAGACAGTTGATGACAGAGAGGTAGTTGATTAATTACTCAGCAGGTGACTTCGAGTCACCTGCTGAGTAGTATCAATTTACAGTAATAATCCTTGTTCTGGAAGCGACTAAATTATTGTTTTCAAAATAGCTGATGCGGATTTTAACACCATTGCCAACCATAAATACCATCCTTAAATTGCAGGCTTTACCACTTTCAACCACCTCAAAAGTTTGGGAATTGTTAACAAAATTATAATCACTAACTTTCCAGTTTATATTACTACTGGGGTTATAGCCCCAGTAGCCGGAAATTAAATCACCTCCCTCAACATACTCCAGTTTTATCTTTAGGCTTAAACCTTTGATAGTAGCTACTGAAAGATATGAATATGGAGTAACACTGGGTGGAGGTCCACCAAGTCCTGAAGGAAAAACTAAATTTTCATCATTCAGTATATTTAAACCATCATCCACAATTTTCGGGTAAGAAAATAAACTGACTGCATTAAATGTTGAATTATTCACAAACGAAGCAATGTATTTTTCAAATTCAGGAACCTGAGCGGTTGTTCCGATTTCCTGATACTTTTTTTCAAGGTTTTCCCTTATTTTCAACGGGTTCAGTACTTTTGCGTGACTGATCAATGAAGTTCCCAGCACTGTATTATCCAATCTTCCATCTGTACTGATATCTGCACTCAGGTTTGCCAAAAGTTCGGACAATTCTGCTTCTGTGCGAAAACCTTGCAAAATGGAGGAAATGGCCAGCAAAATGGCATTGTCGTCGCCACTTTTGTTAATATCCAACAATTCTGAACTTTGGATATCATTTTTGTTCAGGCTAAAAATGGCCAGAATTTCACTAAGCGCTTTTTTCTTCGCATCGGCAAACGAAAGCCCAACAGCAACAAGATTCTCCACCCTTGCTTTTTCCAAAGTTGACAATACATTCACATTTAACGTATTAATACTGGTAACATCTGCCAAAGCAAGCAGTGTGATTTGTGATTTTGAGGTTTCGCCGGTTACTTCATTGAAGTAAAATCCGTCGGCTTTTAATTCCACAAAAGGTGACGATAATTGAACATTGGCGAGCTCAAAAGTTCCCTGATTGTCTTTTATCTGAGAATTAAAAGATTTTCCCGTTTGCGACAAATCAGTTTTTAGTTCTGAAATTGAAATAGACGTGCCATTGAGGAATGGTCCTTTCTGAATAAAGCCCGACAATTTCGATTTGGTGATAATTTCGGGACTATCATCATCGTTACAGGAAGACAATAACAACAAACAAATAACATAAATACAGACAATTAGATAGGTGTTTTTCATAGCTGATTGATTTTTTTATGGTAAAACAAAACTACGAAATTTGAAACGATGTTTAATATAAAAAACAAAACAAAAAAACTATTTCACCTCAATAATTTCAATCACAGCACTGGTTAGTTCATTGTTGTTTGGCAGCGACAATCCAACTTTCATCAGGTAATCGCCCGAAAAGGTTTTTCCATCCGAAGGAAATAAGCTCCAAACGCCTTTCATCTTGTTAATTTCCTGCACTTTGTAAGTTTTAGCAGCATCTAAACCATTTAAGCGAACCGGGCTAAACTGGCCAAAAGCACGTGGATGCAATGCATAAGAGAAAAGCAACGACTTCGACTTATCCTGACTGGCAAACATTAAAACAGCCCTTTCTTCCTCGTAAGGTGAAATTAACCGATACATATCCCCGCTCCAAATCAGCTCTTTCAGGCGATTGTAATTTTGTACTGCCATTTTGCTGAATTCCAATTCTTCGGCAGTCATCTCGTTTACTCGGATATCGTAACCCATTTTCCCCATCATGGCCACGTCTGTCCTGTATTTCAGCGATTGTTTGCCCATGGTGGTAATGTGGTTGCACGAGGTAATGCTCGGGAAGAAATACGAATATCCCCATTGTATAAATACCCGCTCCACCGCATCGGTATTGTCACTTGGCCAGAATTCGGTGAAGTATTTCAGCGCGCCGTAATCGGTGCGGCCACCGCCACCCGAGCAAAGCATGATGGGCAAATCGGGATATTTTTCGCGCAAACGCTCCATTACATTGTAAAAACTGCGCACATATTCAATCTGAACATGCGATTGTTTGTCTTTCAGATAAGGCGAGTAAGTATTGGTCATTAAACGATTACAATCCCATTTAATGAACGCAATGCTCGGATTTTTGGTCATTATTTCATCCACCACATTGTAAACAAAATCCTGCACTTCGGGGTTTGTCAAATCCAACACCAACTGGTTGCGGTAATAATTTTCGGCGCGATTCGGCAATTTAAGAATCCAATCAGGATGTTTTTCATACAATTCACTTTTCGGGTTCACCATTTCAGGCTCAATCCAGATACCGAATTTCACACCTTTTGCCTCAGCCTGTTCAACCAAATATCCCAAACCATGTGGTAATTTGGTTTTAGTTTCCTGCCAGTCGCCCAAACCGGCGCCATCATTCGCGCGTGGATATTTGTTTCCAAACCAGCCATCGTCCAGCAGAAAAACATCAACGCCCAGTTCTTTGGCGCCACCAAACAATTCAGTCAGTATTTTTTCATCGAAATCGAAATAGGTAGCTTCCCAGTTATTCAGCAAAGTCAGGCGGCTTCCGTTTCCGTCCAACACCCCGTAATTGCGCGCCCACTGGTGGAAATTGCGGCTGGCCAATCCCTTTCCCTGCGTGCTGAAAGTGAAAATAAATTCAGGAGTTACGAAATTCTCGTTGGGTTTCAGGTGATATTCCGAAGCAAACGGGTTGATTCCCGAAATCATCCGAAGCGAATTTAAATTGTCGATTTCGAACAAAAGCTGAAAACTTCCTGTCCAGCCTAAAGTTCCGGCAATCACTTCTCCTGAATTTTCAGTAGCAGGCTTGTCTTTTGCCAGAAAAAATACCGGTGTCTGGAAAATATTCGCCCGGGTGCCCAGTTTGCTGTCGATTGTTTTTATTCCGCTGGTCAACTGGCTTTCTTGCATCCGCATCTCCTCAGCCCAATCGCCATGAAACTGTGTCAACCAATAATTATCAGCATTCAAATGAATCATTGAAGAAGCGAAATTGCTCATCACCACCGGATTCTTTTCCTGATGGATGATTTCGGTCCATGTTTTTACGATATCCTCTTCAAAGTAGGCAACGAAAATCAACTTCACAGTTACCGGATATACCGGGTCTTTCAGAATGATTGTCGTGGTGGTTATATTTCCGTCGAACAGTATTTTTTCTTCTGAAAACAACAGTTCCAGTGAAGGATTTCCATCGTTGTGAAGCATTTTGATGGCAGGTTCGAACAAATTATCGGTTCCTGAAGGAATGTACGCTTCGTGAATATTTCGTTGCAATAAATAGTCAGAAGCATTGTTCAGTTTTTCACCCAAATAAGCCTGATAAAGTTTTTTGTTTTTCCCGACGGAATAAACCAGTGCGGAATGTTTGGTTTCGATAACAATTTGCTTTTCGGTTTCAACAGGTCGTACAGACTGCGCAAACACCTGAATGGCAATAAATAACGATAAAATTAAGAGTAGATTTTTTTTCATAATGATTTACAGTTAATGATGAATTAATTGGCAAGGCGAAAGGTATGATTTACAAAACTACCGACCAAATTAAAGTAAACTATCATTCGTTAGCGATTAATAAATTTCTTCCTGAAAAAGCAAGAAGTATCAAACAATCGGCTAAATTCGTTCAGCAAAAAATAAAGTAAATTTTAAAAATCATGAAGTTAAAAGCATTTCATAAATTAAGCTACGGATTGTATCTGATAGCTTCCGAATACAAAGGAAAAAAGGCCGGATACATTGCCAACACTACTTTTCAGGTGACTTCGCAACCGGAGCAACTTGCGATTTCGTGCCACAAAAAAAACCAGACAACACAGGTAATTCTCGATTCCGGCATATTTTCAGTTTCTGTACTGAAAAAAGAAGTGAATATGAAAATCATCGGAGATTTTGGGTTTATGTCGTCATCCGATCTGGACAAATTCAGCAGTGTAAAAACCATCACCGCCATCACCGGCGCACCCATTGTGCTCGACAGTTCGGTGGCCTGGTTCGATTGTAAAGTCACGAATTCCATCGACCTCGGTTCGCACTACCTGATTGTTGGTGAAGTACTTGATGCCGATGAAATTTCGGACGAAGAACCGCTGACGTACAAGCATTACCGCGAAAAGTACAAAATGCTCTCGCCAAAGAATTCGCCAACCTACATCGAAAAATCGGCGCTCAATGCAGAAGCAACGGCAACTGTTGCAGAAGAAAAAGAGCCGGAACACGACCACGAACATGAATACATTTTTGATGGTCAGAGCTGGGTTTGTGTGATCTGCGGGTTTACCTATAATCCTGAAGAAGGCGACCCTTCAATGGGAATTCCACCAGGAACACCTTTCGAAGAACTGCCCGAAGATTACAAATGCCCGATTTGCAACGCCAGCAAGGAGTATTTTAAGAAGGTATAGTTTCAATCATTTCATTATTTTTGCGCGTCAAAATCATAAAAGTACCATGAAGAACAAAAACTACAACATCGCATTGACCCAGATTTCGCTGGATGCAACTACGGAAGTGAACCTGAAAAAATGTCTGGAATGGATACGGAAAGCAGCCAAACAGGGAGCCAATGTGGTTTGTTTACCCGAATTGTACAGTTCGTTCTATTTTTGCCAGAGCGAAAATCACGATTATTTTGATTTGGCAGAACCCTTGCACAACGATTCATACAAAGCTTTCAGCGCACTTGCCAACGAACTGGGAGTTGTGCTGATTGTTCCGTTCTTCGAAAGACGAGCCTCAGGATTGTACCACAATTCGGCTTACATCATCGACACCGATGGTTCGCAGGCCGGTTTGTACCGCAAAATGCACATTCCGGACGATCCAAGCTATTACGAAAAGTTTTATTTCACACCCGGAGACATTGGATTCAAGGCATTCGACACCAAAGTGGGCAAAATCGGAACACTGATTTGCTGGGATCAATGGTTTCCGGAAGGAGCGCGGATTACAGCTTTGCAGGGTGCCGAGGTGCTCTTCTACCCCACTGCCATTGGCTGGCATCCTTCCGAAAAAGAGCAATACGGCGAAAAACAACACGATGCATGGCGAACTGTTCAGCGCGGACATGCCGTTGCCAACGGGATTTTTGTAGCCGCCTGCAACCGTGTGGGTTTTGAAAAACCAGTTGAATCGTCAGCAGGAATTGAATTCTGGGGAGCTTCGTTTATTGCAGGACCGCAAGGTGAAATACTGGCCGAAGCCTCGCACGACAAGGAAGAAATTATCATGGCCGAAATTGATCATACTTTGATGGAAGATGTCCGCCGCAACTGGCCTTTCCTGCGTGACCGCCGGATTGATGCTTATGGAGATATTACGAAAAGGTTTATTGATTGATATGTTTGGACTATTTAAAGTTTGGATTATATAACTGATATTTTAGTATTTTTGATTGATGGAAAATGAAAAGATCGATATAGAAAAAATTTATAATCATTGGATTATGACATCCGATAAGGATTATCATACTATGATTCATCTTTTTGAAGTGAAAGATTACCATTGGTCATTGTTTATTGGTCATATCGTGATTGAAAGGTTATTAAAAGCTAAAATAGTTAAAACAACTGGAGAGCACGCTCCCTTTACCCATGATTTAAGACGTCTTGCCAAGTTATCAAAAATAGAATTCCAGAGTGATCAATTAGGGTGGCTTGACACGATAACAACTTTTAATTTGAATGCACGATATGATAGTTACAAGCAAGCATTTTATGAAAAATGCACACCTGCATTTACATCTGAATGGATCGCTAATATTAAAGAACTAAGATTATGGATAAAGCAGATGCTATAAAAATTGCAGAACGATACATCTCTCTGGTTGGCAAGAAATATAAGATTGAAAATGCGATTCTTTTTGGATCTTTTGCCAAAGGCACCAACAATACAGATAGTGATATTGATCTGGCAATTATTTTTAAATCGATAGACGATATCATTGATCTGCAAATAGAACTCATGAAAATGAGAACAGATGATGACCTTTTAATCGAACCTCACCCCTTCAGAGCTATTGATTTTAAAATTTCCAATCCGATTGTATCTGAAATATTAAAAGACGGAATCGAAATAGTGAGTCCTGCGGCCTAATGTAGGCTTAAAAAAATAACAACTTTCCTTTCTTCCACGATAGAATGATGATGCAGTCAGAGTTATTACGAAAAGGTTTATTGATTAACCCGTAATGTAGCCACTTAAAAAAAACAATTCTTAAAATTATCTATGAAAAACCTTATCAAATTTGGCGAAGATGTTCCCGGATACAATATTCCGGTTCTGAACGAACGTGAAGTCAGAGCGGCTGCAGGTATCCTTTTCCTGTTTACTTATACCGCTCTCATGGCAATAATGTTCAAGGGCTATTTTCCATTGATCAAATATGTGATTACCGGTTTTCTGATTGATTTTATCATCAGGGTATTCATTAACCCCAAATACTCTCCTACCCTTATTCTGGGCAGATTGATCGTGAAAAATCAGACCCCTGAATATGTTGGTGCCGCACAGAAAAAATTTGCATGGATAATTGGTGTAGTTTTGGCAACAATAACTTTCATTCATATTGTGGTAGTAAATGCACGTAGCCCAATAACGGGTCTTATATGTCTAATTTGCCTTATAATTTTATTCTTTGAAACAGCGTTTGGTATTTGTTTAGGATGTAAATTT
>JAUYEQ010000194.1 GCA_030691295.1 Bacteroidota bacterium | reverse complement strand
CGAGAAAACGGCTCCGTACGCCAATCCTGCTACTGCTGAGCCAATCATAAGTGTTGGAATGCTGGTATAAAACGCGAAAAGGAACATATTCACGGCCTGAAGCATGAATACGATCATCATGGCGCGGGTGCGTCCAACTTTGTCGGATAAAACACCCGCTCCCAAACGACCCAATGCGTTGAAAACGGAAAGTATAACTACCAGCAAAAATCCGGCAGTTTTCCAGTCGGCCTGAACTACCGCGATACTTGGAAGGTGTGCGATCAGCATTAGTCCTGCGGTTGCCGCCAGCAGATACATGATCCACAACAAATAGAACTGAGGTGTTTTCGACACTTCGTCCCAGGTGAAGTTATTTCCTTTGGAGACAGGTGCAGCATTGTTATTTGCGGCTTTTGTCGCTTCCACTTCAGGAGGATTTTTCAGGAACATTGCAAGCACTACAACAGCAACAATGGCAAATACGCCGAGAATAATGAAAGTATTGTTGATTCCCTGAGTTTTAAGTAAACTGGCAGTAATTGGAGTAATGTAAACCGGCGAAAGGCCGACTCCGGCAACGACGATTCCGGCGATCATTCCTTTTTTCGAGGATTCAAACCATTTCATCGCACAAGGTGTAGCGGCCGAATATCCGAGTCCGATTCCGATAGCGCTGATCACTCCGAACGTAAATACCATCATGGCCAGGCTGGTTGCAAAACCGGAAGCGATCAATCCGCCACCGAGCATTAATCCACTGAAAATGGTTACTGGTCGTGGCCCGAATTTATCCTGAGCCCGTCCGGCAAAAATCATGGTAACTGCAAAAACTGCTGCTGAAACAGTGAAGGGAAGCGCGGCGTCTGTATTGGTCCATCCCCAATCGCTTACCAGCGCTTTTTTAATGACACCCCACGAGTACAGGACGCCCATGACCAGGTTTATGCCCAGTGCGGCAAAGGTGATGTTCCAACCTTGTTTGTTAGTCGATTTGTTCATTTTTTAAGAGATTTTTGGGTTCTTAAAATAATGTATAAAAACTTAAAATTGCTAACAGCAAAAAAAGAAAAATTAAAATTGACACAAAAACGCCTTGGATGCTGATTATTCGAAAGTAGAATGTGGGTTTTACTTAAAGAAATGAGTTGATGGCCATTTTTGGTATTCTTCGCGATAAACATTACAATTGTGCCACCTTAACAGTCATTCAACTCACTAACCATGATTCAAAAAATTTCATTTTTCCTCCTGATTTCCTGCTTCGTGATTTTTCAGGGATGCCAACCTGCAACTCAAAAAGAAAATTCAGCAACACCTCAGTTCATTAAAATTGACGGTCCAAATCTGATTGCCCCCAATGGCGAAAAGTTTTTTATCAGGGGAACCAACCTTGGCAACTGGCTCAATCCGGAAGGTTATATGTTTGGCTTTAAACGCACCAGTTCTGCCCGACTGATCGATCAGGCTTTTCGCGAAATGGTTGGTCCCGACTTCACCAATCAGTTCTGGAAACTATTCAAAGACAATTACATCACCCGCGAAGACATTCGCTATATCCGGAAAACAGGAATGAATACGATCCGGATTCCGTTTCATTACAAATTGTTTACCGATGAAGACTACATGGGATTGGCAGTCAATCAGGATGGTTTTCAGCGGCTTGACAGTCTGGTAGAATGGTGCCGCAAATCGGAAATTTACCTGATTCTGGACATGCACGATGCGCCTGGCGGGCAAACCGGCGACAACATCGACGACAGTTACGGCTATCCGTGGTTGATGACCAGCGAAGAGAGCCAGCAACAGTTCATCGAAATCTGGAAAAAGATTGCCGATCATTACAAAAACGAACCGGTTATTTTGGGATACGATTTTTTGAACGAACCAATTGCCCCGTATTTTGGCGACGACATGAAAATGCTGAACGCGGCGCTCGAACCACTTTACAAACGTGTAGTGGCTGCGATTCGCGAAGTGGATAAAAATCACATTGTAATGTTGGGCGGCGCGCAGTGGAACAGTAATTTCAAGGTTTTTAAAGATTCGAAATTCGACGATAAAATGATGTACACTTGTCACCGTTACTGGTGCGACACGCTTCAGGCAAATATTCAGGATTACGTGGCTTTCCGCGACTCGGTGAACCTGCCGATTTTTATGGGCGAAACCGGAGAAAACAATCATCAGTGGGTGGCTGCATGGACCCGCCTGATGGAGCGCAACAACATAGGCTGGACTTATTGGCCATACAAAAGAATGGGTGGCCCCAGCTCGATGATGAACATTGTACAACCCGAAAACTGGGATAAAATTATTGCTTTTACTGAAAGTTCGCGAAACAGTTTTGATGAAATCAGAAAAGCCCGACCAGATCAGGAAATGGTAAAAAAAGCCATGCTTCAACTGATAGAAAATAGCAAATTCAGTAATTCAAAAGTGAACGAAGGATATGTAAAAGCGATGGGCATGAAGCCGTAGCTCAATTTTTCAGGACAAAGAAACAGGGTGCCGAATTTGAACCGACACCCTGTTTTATTATTCCACAGCAATTTCATCAATAAACATCCATGCCGGTTTTCCTTCGCCAACGTGACCTTTGGGGCATCTGCCCAAATTTTGGGATACTATTTTTACAAAACTGACAGGTATTGGGTTGAATGAAGCCGAAAAATCCTTCAGTTGTTTTTCTCCTGAAAGCGGATTTACATCATTTAAAACTTCTGCCACTTTCTGGAATCTAACGCCATCTTCAGAAACAAAAAATTCCATCTTCTTTGGGAAGAAAATATAAGCACCGGCATTTTGAAGCGATCCGACTGATATGCTGTGAATTTCAGTTGCCTGTTGCAGGTCAATCACCACTTCCATGTTTGTTGCCGACCAGCCCTGCCATTCGCCGTCATGATGGTTGGAGGTGCCGCGAATCCCGTTCACCAGTGTATATTTGCCAGAACCTTCGTAATTTTCGCTGAAAGGAAACCGGTACTTTACCGGTTTTACGGTTGCTTTATTGATGTTAAATGACTGGCTAAATGGTTTTTCGTAAGGAATGCCATTTGCAAAAGTTATTGCTTTCAAGGTCGATGACTTATCGAGCATGATCGGTTCTGAATAAATGGATGATAAATTCGTTGGCTCACTGCCATCAGTGGTGTAATGAATTTCTATTCCGGAAAATTCACTGCTCAAACTCGCTGTAAGCTGTTTTTTCTCCGGATCGAACTGTGTTTTTGCCGATACTTTGTAGGCTGATTTCGAATAGTTGATTCCCATCTGATCGTATCGTTTCAGGAACAATTGAATACGGCGCGAAAAATTTTCCCAGTTACGAACTTCTTTCGGGCTCCAAACGGCTTCGGCCAATGCTGCGATCCGCGGAAAAGTCATGTATTCAGCATGTTTCAGGTCGGGCACATATTCTGTCCAAAGGTTTGCCTGTCCGCCCAGAATGTGTTTTGCTGCATCGGCGCTTAATTCTTCAGGAACAGGATTAAAATTATATACCTTGCTGAGCGGCAAATAACCGCCGATTGCCAGTGGTTCCTGATCCATTGGGCCTTGATAATAATCAATATAGCAATGCGAGTTTGGAGTCATTACCACATCGTGGCCCTGATTGGCAGCATCTATGCCTCCCTGAAATCCGCGCCAGCTCATAACTGTAGCTTCAGCGGGTAATCCACCTTCCAGAATTTCGTCCCAGCCAAGCAGTACTTTTCCTCTCGAATGGAGGAATTTTTCCATCCGTTTGATGAAATAACTTTGCAGTTCGTGCATGTCTTTCAGTCCTTCAGTTTTGACCCGTTTTCTACAATCAGGACATTTTTCCCATTCGGTTTTGGTGGCTTCATCACCCCCAATATGAATGTATTTCGAAGGAAAAAGGTTGATCACTTCGGTCAAAACATCTTCAAGAAACATGAACGTTGAATCTTTTCCGGCACAATAAATATCGGTGATGGGCCAAACTCCGCCCGGAAGAACGGTAAACGGCCCTCCGGTACACGAATACTGCGGATAGGCTGCCAGTGCGGAGGTAACATGCGCAGGTAGTTCAATTTCGGGCACAATGGTTACAAAACGACTTTGTGCATAGACCACCATTTCTTTGATGTCTTCCTGAGTGTAAAATCCGCCGTAAGTCGCTGTTTCGCCGGGTTCCTGTTTCGGGCGTGCGTTCCAGTGCTTGTCTTCGCGGTCAACCCGCCATGCGCCAGCCTCTGTCAGTTTTGGATATTTTTTGATTTCAATCCGCCATCCCTGATCATCAACCAGATGCAGATGCAACGTGTTGATTTTGTGAATTGCGAGATGGTCTATCATCCGTAAAACATCTTCTTTTGGGAAGAAATGGCGCGAAACATCGAGCATAAAACCGCGCCATCTGAATGCCGGACTATCCGAAATGCTGACAGCCGGAACCAGCCATTCAATTTCTATCGGGTTCAAAGCACCTTCAATTTCTATCGGAAGCAATTGACGCAAAGTTTGCACAGCATAATAGAAACCGGCAGGTTTGGCAGCTTTGATTTCGATGCGGTTTTCCGATACTTCCAGCGAATAGGCTTCAGGCGCCATCACAGGTTCTGTCCTGAAATAAACCTGGTTTGAGCCCTCGTCGCCACCCACGATAATATCCAAAGTGTATCCTGAAGCTTTTTCAAACAGGTCGGAAAATCCATCAGCAATTACCTTTTGGTCAACACTTTCGACCACCAGTCGGGTGTTTTTTTTGAATTTGAAAGACGATTCGCCCAAAATCATTTTTTGAGGTTGTGGGATGAGCGCAAGTTCGCTTTCAGTGAAAGTTTTATTGGGTTCGCAACTTGAAAACACGAATGTGCAAACCAAAATAAACAGTCCGGGTAATACATTTCTACAATTCATTTTTCAAACTTAATGAGTGATTGATCCTGAAGCAGTTTCAAATGGCAAGATAGCACAATATGTGCAATTGTAAAAGGATAGATTTGAGAGTTTGCAGCGTATCAATAATTGCATGTTTATTTTCAACTTAAAAATTGCTTTATTTGTTATCTGCACCAAAGCTAAAAAATTCAGACAGTATGACAGCCAAGTTAATTTCCATCATTCTGATTTCCTTTATTTTCTTTTCGTGCGGCAATAAACCTGTGCTCATTAAAAATCCTGAACGACAGGCCGATATCCAGCGCATGCTGACCGTTCAGAAAGAACTGACTTCGAATAGTCAGATTCCAATCTGGGATATCTTTGACCAGAAACTTACTTCCGAAGAAAAACAGGCTTTGGAATTTTTATACGCATACATGCCATTGAGTGATCTGGCAGATTATCAGCCAGAATTTTTCCTGAAGAATACACAATTTAGCCTGAAAGCCCGTGCCGAAATGCCCTGGGGGAAGACGATTCCGGAGGAAGAATTCCTGCATTTTGTATTGCCTTTGCGCGTGAACAACGAAAACCTCGACAATTTTCGTGAAGTGATGTACAATGAAATCACTCAACGCGTAAAAGGAATGGACATGAAACAGGCCGCACTGGAAATTAATCACTGGTGCCACGAAAAAGTGAATTATCGCGGAACCGATTCGCGCACCAGTGCTCCACTCAGCACGGTGAAAAAAACTTTCGGACGTTGCGGCGAGGAATCCACTTTTACCGTTACCGCCATGCGTACCGCCGGAATTCCCGCCCGTCAGGTTTATACGCCGCGTTGGGCACATTCCGACGACAACCACGCCTGGGTGGAAGTCTGGATCGACGGCAAATGGAATTATCTTGGCGCCTGCGAACCTGATGTTGATTTGAACATGGGCTGGTTCAGAGAGCCTGCCACACGAATTATGCTGGTTCATACCCGCGCTTATGGGCATTATCTGGGGAATGAAAACGTGATTGTTGGAGAAGACCGTTTTTCTGAATTGAACCTGAGTCCAAATTATGCCACGACCAAAAAGATTACGATTTCAGTAAAAAAAGACGACGGAACGCCTGCCGACAGCGCGAAAGTAGAATTTCAGTTGTACAACTATGCCGAATATTACCCGATTGCAAAAGCATTTACAAATACCGCCGGAACGGCCAGTCTGACAACCGGCATGGGCGATCTGATTGTCTGGGCGGCCAAAGACGGGAAGTTTGCCTATCAAAAACTTTCGGTTCCGGAAACTGATACCCTCGAACTTGTACTTAACCAAACGGTTCCGACGAATAAAAGTGAATCGTTTGACCTGGTTCCGCCACATGCTGCCAAAGTAGAACTAAACGTGACCGAAGAAGCCCGAAAAGAGAACGATCGTCGTTTGGCGCTGGAAGATTCAATCCGGAATGCTACAATGGCCACTTTTAAAGATTCGGTTTGGATTGCTGATTTTGCAGCCAGAACAAAACTTCCGGTTGACACCATTTCCAGGTTCATCAAATTAAGCTACGGAAACTGGGATCAGATTTCGGCTTACCTTGAAAAAAATTCTTCGCAATATGGAAATACGGTTCTCGAATTGGCCATTCAGATTGCCGACAAAGATTACAGCGATGCAGCCGAATCCATCCTGACCGACCATTTGGTACAAACAGCAAAGTCTGAATCACAAAAGTTGGTTCCGTCGAAAGAACTTTTTACCCGGTATATTTTGTCGCCCCGCATTGCACTTGAAAACCTGAGTCCATGGCGAAGTTTCCTCAGCAATGCTTTTGGCGATGAAATGGCACAATCGACACGAAACGATATTTCAGTTCTGACCAACTGGATTCGCGAAAATATCCGCATCAATGCCGTTGCCAATCTTCATTCACGCGCGCCCATTTCGCCCATTGGCGTTTACAATCTGCGGGTGGCCGATCCGCTTTCACGCGATATTTTCTTCGTTGCAGCCTGTCGTAGTTTTGGCATTCCGGCGCGTTTAAATCCTGAAACCCAAATTCCGGAGTACAATAAAGACGGTGAATGGCTGCGTGCCGGTTTTGATCCCGCAGCAATTACGCAGCCGGATAAAGGGTTACTGAAACTGACAGATAAAAACAATCCGGTGGTTCCGCAATATTACCTTCACTACACCATTGGTTTCCTGAAAGATGGCTTTTACCGTACGCTTGAATTTCCCGAAGGCGGCAGTCTAACCAATCAGGAAAAGCCCGTCGAACTGGAAGTTGGCCAGTATTCGCTTGTTACCGGCAACCGTCAGGAAGATGGTTCGGTGCTGAGCCAGATGACTTTTTTCAGTATTGAGAAAGGAAAACTTACGACTGTTCCGGTTGAATTGCGCAAACAGGCAGGCGAACTGAAACCTTCCGGAAAACTGAATCTGGATCAATTGAATCTGGAGAAAGACGGAAAAGCAGTCAGCCTGTCATCGCTGACAGCCGGTAATTATTCGGTGCTGGTGGTGCTCGATCCCGACAAAGAACCTTCGAAACACATCCTGAACGATTTGGGTCCGTATGTCGATCATTTCAACAAATGGGGAGGGCAGTTTGTAATGGCCATGCCAGCCGAAAAAGCCGGACAGGCAGGAGTGCTGAAAACTTACCAGTTACCGGCAAAAATGGAAAGCGGCATTGATCCTGACGACCAGATCCTGAATGCCATTTCGGCCATTTATGGCACCGGATTAAAAGACAAACTGCCTTTGGTGCTATTCTGCGATGCTTCCGGAAATGTTTACCTGTTTTCTTCAGGCTACAAAATTGGCATGGGCGAGCAACTGCTGAAAGTGATTTCGGCCATCGAATCGAATTAAAATCCAATATCATAAACCATCAGCGAATTTCCATGTCTCAGGTAAAGCCTGCGATCGTGAATTACAGGATGCGCCCAGTGTTCGCCTGTTCCCTGCGAAATATCGAATTTGCTTTTGATGGTAAAATGGTCGGGACCCATGCTAACCAAAGCCAACTGGCCTTTTTCGCTGTAGCAATAGTACAAACCGTCGGCATAGATAATTACACCATTGCCAAAATCAGCCGAGATTAATTTTTCATTTCCGGTTTTGGTGTCTACAGCATACCAGTCGTTTTTCCGGTAGGTTGACCCGTAGATAAACCCATCATTTATGATTATGCCTCCCATCAGGTTCTGTAGTTTTTCATTTCTCCAGAGTTGTTCAACATTTTTTCCGTCGGCGGATAATTTCAAGGCCACTGTTCCGGAGTTCTTTTCGCCCGATGCGCTCGAACAATAAATCACTCCGTCTATATAAACCGGCGTATTGGCGTGTATTTTATTTCTTTGCTGCTGCTCGGTTCGCCAAAGCATTTCACCTGTATTGGCGTCAATTCCTATCACCGAAGTAGCGGTCATGGTAACAATGAGCCTTCTATTGTTGTGGTTTATCAGAATTGGTGAGCAGTAAGCGGCAGGTTCGCCAAATCCTTTGCTCGTCCATATTGTTTCACCTGTAAACCTGTTCAATGCAACCACATTATTTTCTTTTCCGCCCGGCGTGCAAATAATCCGGTCGCCATCAACCAGCAATGATTCGGTCATGCCCCATTGAATATTTTCGGCATCGAATTTTTCCAACAGATTGACAGACCATTTTATAGCTCCTGAAATGGCGTCGAAACAGTAAACAACTCCCTGCCCGCTTTCAAGATAAACCAATTTTCCAACCACCGTTGGTGTTGACCGTGGACCTGTATAATTTGTAACCCACTCCAATCCATATTCTTTCTTCCATAGGAGTTTTCCTTTCAAATCAAAAGAATAAAGAAATCCGGTGGAATCGTGCATTCCGGTTGTGAAAAGTCTTTCTTCTCCAATACCAACGGAACTGTGCCCGGCTCCAAGTCCGTCAAAAGACCACGACAAGGTAGGACCAACTTCAGGCCAATCTTTTAATAACCCTTTTTCAGAATAAATACCATCGCGGTTAGGGCCGCGCCAATTTGAATAATCGCTGCTCTTTGTGAATGCAAAGAGGATAAACAATCCGAAAAGCGGGATCAACTTATTTTTTTCCATGGGACTTTCGTTAAAATTTTCTGGATAAAACTAGAAAAAAAACTGAATATATCCTTTACCATTTATAATTTTACCTTTACAATATTATTCTGTAAGCGCTTTTTCTTAAACTTTCAATCTTGGGTTAAACCTTCAGGATAGATAATAGTCAAAGACACTTTAAGTTTTTTCTTTCATTCAAGGAATATAAAAAATGGCAAAACAATCAAGGAATATCATCAGGATTACAATTATTGTTATATTATTATTTATCATCGCAGGGATCATTTTCTATCCCAAAATTAAAGCGATATTTAAGTCTAAGTCAGAACAAGGCCCAACAGGCATGAGCCCCAGGGGGCAGCAGCCATTGTTTGCCAGCGGATA
>JAUYEQ010000163.1 GCA_030691295.1 Bacteroidota bacterium | reverse complement strand
GTTACCAAATTCACCATGGGTATTTCAAAAATAGTTTTGAAAATATTTCTAAATGAAGAAATAAAAAATGTGAACGAAAAGATTGTTTTCAGCCGGATCGATCTTGACCATTTTGTAAATGAGCCGGAAAATAGTAATAATGTATCACAGAACAAGGAAGAAATTGACAATGAAGTTAAACTCTTTCGCAATGCCCTCGATTTTTCGAAAGTCAAACTGCGCGAGATAATGGTGCCACGCACAGAAATGGTCTCACTTGACATCAACTCCACTGTGGACGAATTGCACCAGAAATTCATTGAAACAGGCTATTCCCGAATTATATTTTATGACGATAACATCGACAATATTGTAGGCTACATTCACCATTCGGTCATTTTCACCAATCCTGATTCCATTAAAACCAATTTACGCAAAGTATTGATTGTTCCTGAAACCATGCCTGCCAGCAAACTTTTGAGTAAATTTATTCAGCACCGGCTCAGCATTGCCATTGTTGTCGATGAATTTGGCGGAACTTCAGGAATGGTGACAAGTGAAGATATACTGGAAGAAATTTTCGGGGAAATTGAAGATGAGCATGATACCGTTTATTTGATTGAAAAACAAATCTCGCCGAATGAATTCGTATTCTCAGGCCGAGTTGAGCTCGATGAAATAAACGATAAGTTCAATCTCGATTTTCCTGAAAACGAAAATTTCGAGACACTGGCTGGCTTTATCCTCTTCAATTACCAAAGTATTCCGAAAATAAACAGCGTGATTAACGTCGGTCAGTACCGCTTCAAAATATTAAAAGCGAGCAATACCAAAATAGAGCTGGTACACCTTAATATATTGGACAATAACTAAAATAAAAATTGAATTCGGAGGTTTAATATTGAAAATTATTATCTTCGTACCTCGAAAAATCGAACAAATAATTATTATAAAATAACTAAAAGTCAATGGCCACATTACAGAACATAAGGAATCGGGGAAGTTTAATGGTAGCGATCGTGATCGGTCTTGCCTTAGGTGCATTTATTCTGGGCGATATGCTGAGTTCAGGAAGCAACTTAATGAAACCCAGTCAAATGAAAATTGCTGAAATTGACGGGGAATCAGTGCAATATCCACAATTTCAGAAGAAAGTAGAAGAGCTTGCCGAGATTTACAAGATGAATACCCAGCAAACCCAAATAGATGAAGCTACCTGGGAACAAATCAGGGAACAAGTGTGGCAGGGAATGCTTCAGGAAAATATTTTGGGAAAAGCATCTGAGAATTTGGGCCTCACAGTTGGTTCCGACGAATTATTCGACATGGTTCAGGGAAACAATCCCCATCAGATCATTCAGCAACTTTTCAGAAATCAGCAAACAGGTGAAGTTGATAAATCAAGTATCCTTCAGTTTTTAAAATCGCTTGATATCAATGCTTCTCCACAGCAAAAATCGTATTGGTTGTATATCGAAAACCAAATAATGCAGGATAAACTTCGTTCCAAATACAACAATCTGGTTTCAAAAGGTTTGTATGTCACTTCTGAAGAAGCTAAGAAAAGTCTCGAAGCAAGGAACAAAAATGCTAATTTCCAGTTCATCGCTTTAAACTATTCTTCGGTTGCTGATAGTGCAGTAAAAGTTACCGACAGCGAATTAAAGGAATACTACAACAAAAACAAGGAACAATACAAACAGGAAAAAACCCGCAAAATAGAATACATCACCTTTGATGTACTCCCTTCGGCTGCCGACAATGCTGCTACCCAGAAATGGATTACTGACAGCAAAGCAGAATTTGCCACCGTTCAGGACAACGAACAATACATCAATGTAAATTCGGAAACACGGTTTGACCCGTTATTTTTCAAAAAAGAAGAATTGGCTCCTGAATTGGCTGAATGGGCTTTCGCTGCTCAGCCAGGCGACACTTATGGACCATATTTTGAAAACAATGCATACAAACTGGCGAAAGTTGATCAGTTTAAACTTTTACCCGATTCAGTTCAGGCAAGCCATATACTAATTAACCCGCAAACTGTTGGTGGTGCGCCACAGGCACAGGCTTTGGTTGATAGTCTTAAAAAGTTGATCGAAAACGGTGCAAGTTTTAGCGAACTTGCCATGAAATATTCAGGAGACCCTGGATCTGCTTCAAAAGGCGGCGATCTTGGTTGGTTTAAACGCAAACAAATGGTTCCTGAATTTGAGGAAGCAGCTTTCAATGGTGAAGTCAATAAACTTTACGTTGCCGGTACTCAGTTTGGATTGCACCTGATCAAACCAACAAAAAAAGGAAAAGAAATCAATCAGGTTCGAATTGCAACACTTTCAAGAAATGTTGAACCAAGCACCGACACTTACCAGAAAATATATGGTGAAACCAGCAAGTTTGCAAGTGAAAATCCAGATTCTGAAAGTTTTAACAAAGCTGTTCTGGAACAAAAACTGAACAAACGGATTGCCACTTTGAAAGAAAATGATCGCGAAGTTGTTGGTCTTGAATCATCGAGACAATTGGTTCGTGCAGCTTTTACTGCTGATAAAGGTAAGATTTTGGTAAACAACGAAGGTTCCTCAATTTTTGAGTTTGGAAATAAATTCGTGATCAGTATGTTGACGGAAGCAACAGAAGAAGGAGTTTCAACTTTTGAAGAAGCTAAAATCCTTGTTGACCTTGCTGTACGGAAAGAGAAGAAAGCTCAGTTGCTTGCAGCCAAAATGAAAGAGGCAGCTTCAGGAGAAACCAGTCTCGAAAATGTCGCTTCAAAACTATCAGTCGTTGTGAATGAAGCGACCAACTTAAACTTCGATACATATTCAATTCCGGTTGCCGGATTTGAACCTGCAATAGTTGGAACTGTTTCCAGTCTTCCTGAAAACAAAATTTCAGAACCGATACAGGGTATTAATGGTGTTTACCTGGCAAAAGTAACTGCTGTTGTAACTACTCCAGGCGACGACCTGAAAGGTGAAAAAACCAGACTTGCTCAAGCTTTGAATTACAGAGCTGGCTCGCAGGTTTTCGAAAGCCTTAAAAAACTGGCCGATATCGAAGACAGACGATCAAAATTCTATTAATAGAAAATATCAGAAAAAAAGCGGGCTATCAACCCGCTTTTTTTATTAATGTAAATTGCCTATTTCACAGATGCCGGCTTTCGCAAAGGCGAATTTTAACCAAAACCTGATTGAACAAGCGAATGAATTTTAATTAAATTTGCCCAATTTTTTATTTAAAGAAAACGATATGGCCCGATATTTCAACCATGTTTCCAGAACATTTAATGAATACCTTTTAATTCCGGGGTTAACAACCAAAGAATGTCATCCCGACAATGTTTCGCTAAGAACACCGCTTGTAAAGTACCACAAAGGATCAACTCCTGAATTGGAGCTGAATGTTCCGTTTGTTTCAGCCATCATGCAATCTGTATCCGATCATAAAATGGCCATTGCATTGGCCAAAAATGGTGGATTGTCATTTATTTTCGGATCGCAGCCCATCGAACCGCAAGTTGAAATGGTCAGGAAAGTGAAAAAATTCAAAGCCGGATTTGTTGTCAGCGATGCCAACCTGAAACCCGACAACACGCTTGCCGACGTGATAGCATTGAAAGCCAGAACAGGCCACTCAACCATCGGAATAACTGACACAGGAACTTCGAACGGAAAGCTTCTTGGCATTGTTACCAGCCGCGATTACCGCGAAACCAAAGACAACCTTGGAACAAGTATCAGCGAGTTTATGACACCGTTTTCGAAATTGGTAACCGGGCAGTTGGGTATTTCGCTCACAGAAGCCAACGACATCATCTGGGATCACAAACTCAACACGCTTCCAATTATCGACAAAGACCAAAATCTGCAATACTTTGTTTTCAGGAAAGATTACGACGAACACAAAGAAAACCCTAACGAGTTGCTCGATCCGAATAAAAAATTACTGGTTGGAGCCGGTATCAACACCCGAGATTACAAAGAAAGAGTTCCGCAATTGGTTGAAGCTGGCGCCGATATTTTATGCATCGACTCTTCCGACGGATTTTCAGAATGGCAGAAGGAAACCATTGAATTCATCAAAACAAAATACAACGGAAAAGTAAAAGTTGGCGCCGGAAACGTGGTCGATAAAGACGGATTTCTGTATTTGGTTGAAGCAGGCGCCGATTTCGTGAAAGTTGGTATTGGCGGTGGCTCAATTTGTATTACCCGCGAACAAAAAGGAATTGGTCGTGGTCAGGCTACCTCGCTGATTGAAGTTGCCGAAGCACGTGACGAATACTTTAAGCAAACCGGTATTTATGTACCGATTTGTTCTGACGGCGGAATTGTGCAGGATTACCACATGGTGCTGGCTTTGGCCATGGGCGCCGACTTTATAATGATGGGACGCTACTTCGCACGTTTCGATGAAAGTCCTACCAAGAAGCTTAAAATTGGCAACAGTTACGTAAAAGAATACTGGGGCGAAGGGTCAAACCGTGCGCGCAACTGGCAACGCTATGACATGGGTGGAAACGAAAGCCTCAAATTCGAGGAAGGTGTTGACAGTTATGTTCCTTACGCCGGAAAACTGAAAGACAATCTGGACATTACTGTTGGAAAGATCATTTCGACCATGGTTAGCTGCGGTGCACTCAGCTTGCCGGATCTTGAAAAAAATGCAAAAATTACTCTCGTTTCCTCTACCAGCATCATCGAGGGTGGGGCACATGATGTGATTTTGAAGGATACAAATATTTAGAACTTAGATTGCTACCAAAAAGAGAAAGCGGGCTATTGGCTCGCTTTCTCTTTTTTTAACAGAACCTGAGACTTCAGGTTCTGTAGATTGTATTTTTAGCCTAACAGCTCTTTCACTTTTTCAGAAATATCTTTTCCATCGGCCAGACCAGCCAGCTTTTTGGAAGCAATTCCCATTACTTTTCCCATTTCCTTGATGCTGGTGGCGCCTACTTCAGTAATAATAGCCTGAATAGCGCTCGTCAGTTCAGCATCCGACATTTTTGCAGGAAGATATGTTTCAAAAATTTTCACCTGAAACATTTCCTGCTCATACAGACTGTCGCGACCCTGTTCCTTGTAAATAGTAGCAGAGTCAGTTCCCTGTTTGGCCAGTTTCTGGATAATCTTCAGCACTTCCTGATCTGTCAGCTCGCCGGTTGCCCCAGCAGCTGATTTCGCTTCGATCATTACTTTTTTAATTCCGCGCAAAGCCTCAAGTTTTTCCTTTTCACGGGCTTTCATGGCGGTTAAAATGTCACTGCTTATCTGATCAAATAGATTCATATTCGTATTTTATTAGTCAACGTTGTCGTGAAGGTATGAATTATTGTCACGTAAAATTACATCATTATTTTCATCGGGCGAAATAGAAAATCTGGAGAATTTTTCTTCAACTTTTTTTTTAAACCCCGAAAACCGAAGATTTTTTCGACGGTAAGCAGGAATGTTTTCCAGTTCATCTACCGCTTCTTCAGTTGTTTGGGTATAATCAACCGGCTCGTTTACCTGGTTGAAGGTTTCCTTTTTTGGATTATTTCCGTACAGTTCTTCAAACTCGTCGAACACGCTGGTGTTTATCTCAAATTCGAATGTTTTTTGCTTCACATTCTTCGAACCGTACAATTCACTTTCAAGCGAAGGTTTTATTTCCGACCTGGCTGAAGAATTGTTCCCCTGAACTTCGTCACTCAGTGTATGATAGGTTTTTTCCTGATTTTGGTTCATTGCCATTTCAGGAATACTGCTTGTACTGAAGCCGGTAGCAATAATTGTTACCGAAATTTTATCGCCCAATTCCTCGTCAACTCCATTTCCCCAGATTAAATCGGCAGAATTTCCGGCTTTTTCCTGAATAAAATCGGTGATTTCGCCAATTTCATCCATCGTAATTTCTTCCGATCCTGAAGTAATGTTCAGCAAAATATTACGTGCGCCTAAAATATCGTTGTTGTTCAGCAGCGGAGAATTCAAAGCTTCTTCAACGGCAATCAACGCGCGGTTTACTCCTGAAGCAACACCGGTTCCCATGAGAGCGACACCACTGTTGCGCATCACCGTTTCAACATCGGCAAAGTCAACGTTGATGTAACCGGGAACAGTAATGATTTCTGCAATTCCTTTTGCAGCGGTAGCCAGAATATTATCGGCTTTTGCAAAGGCGTCCGAGATTTTGAAATCACCGTACATTTCGCGGATGCGTTCGTTGTTGATGACCAATAGCGAATCAACATGCGTTTCCATAGCTGCAATCCCGTCAATGGCTTGCTTAATGCGGCGGCGACCTTCGTTACGGAAAGGAATGGTCACAATTCCAACTGTCAGGATGCCCAATTCTTTGGCTGCCTGCGCAATTACCGGAGCGCCACCTGTACCTGTTCCACCGCCCATTCCGGCAGTAATGAAAACCATTTTCGTATTGCTGCCCAGTATCTTTTTTACATCTTCAATATTTTCGATGGCAGCATCGCGACCGGTTTCGGGTTTATTTCCGGCGCCGCGCCCTTCGGTGAGCGACGACCCCAGTTGAACCTTGAACGGAACCGGGCTGTTTACCAAAGCTTGTGAATCGGTATTGCAAACCATAAAATCCACATCACGAATCCCCTGATGGTACATGTGATTTACCGCATTTCCACCACCTCCGCCTACACCAATTACCTTTATGATTGAACCTGAGTCCGAGGCAATATCAAAATTCATTATTTCATTTGACATGATGCTATATTTTTCTTGTTAATATTCTGATATTTATTGCATTTCATCTGATTCCTTGTCTTCAAAAAATTTCGAAAACTGACGTGAAAACCAGCTGTTTGTGTCTTCTGGATTTGACTCGCCAACCAACTCGTTTTTTCGTCGCGTTTTTCGTTTCCCGGGCTTTTCTTCCCGAAGCGGAAAGTTTTTAACTTCTTTCAAAACCTCCCTTTTAGAAGTTGTCGCTTCAACCACTTCGAGTGATTTTTCATCCTCAAGGTTGATTTCAAAACCATTGTCTTCCATTACCAATTCAACCACATCAGATGGCCGCTGGAAAATCCGGTTCGGGTTCACATCGAAACCGGTTGCAATAATTGTGACACTTATCTGGTCGCCAAGTCGCAAGTCAATGCCATTTCCCCAGATAATTGTTGCATCCTGACCTGCAGCTTCCTGCAAATAATCAATGATTTCGCCAATTTCGCCCATCGTGATTTCCTGTGTTCCGGAGATCATATTAAGCAATATATCTTTGGTTCCTTTAATGCTGCTGCTATCGAGCAAAGGCGATTCGAGCGCCTGCTGAACAGACTTCATCGCGCGGCCTTCGCCGGTTGCAAAGCCGGTTCCCATAATGAATACTTCACTTCCGGCCATAACCGTGCACACGTCGGCAAAGTCGATGTTGATATTTCCGTGAAGGGTAATTATTTCGGCCACTCCCTTTACCGCTGTTGTGATGATGTTGTCGGCTTTTTTAAATGCCACCGATGCCGGAAGGTTTCCGTATATCTTATGAAGTTTTTCGTTGCTGATTACCAGCATACTATCCACATGATCTTTCAGTCTGTCAATTCCTGCACGTGCCTGATCGTACCTCCGCTTTCCTTCTGCCGGAGATGGAAGTGTAACCACCGCAATGGTCAGGATTCCCAAATCGCGTGCAAGTTGTGCAATTACGGGGGCAGCCCCGGTTCCGGTTCCACCTCCCATTCCGGCGGTGATAAACACCATTTTGGTGGTACCTTCCAGTACATTCCGGATATCGTCCAGATTTTCGATGGCAGCCTGTTCACCCTGCTCCGGTAAATTTCCCGCACCACGGCCTTCAGTGAGGGTTACACCAAGCTGAATCCGGATGGGCACCGGATTGTTTTGCATCGCCTGTGCATCGGTGTTGCAAATAATAAAGTCAACACCTACAATGCCTTCATCAAACATGTGTTTGACGGCATTACACCCACCTCCCCCCACACCAATAACTTTGATGATGGAAGAATTTGCTTGCTCTATTCCGAAATTAAGAATCTCGTCGATCATAAGGCAGACATGATTTTATTTATAGCTAAGACATTTCAGTATCATCAGGGTTTTCTTCAAAAAATCCGAGAACACCCTGAAATATTTTATTTTGCATTACTTTAATTAAACCGGGTTCATTCGATTTCACTTTTGGAACCTTCACTTTCTTACGTTTTCCAACCGGGCCTTCTTCTTCCGCAGCCATTTTTAGCAAGCCAAGAACGGTTGAAAACCTGGGATCGTCCACTTCTTTGCGTGCCACGAAATAATTCAGATTGGGACTGCCTTTTCTGACATCAAAACCGGTGCGAAACTTGATCAACTGCCCCAAATTGGGCAACAGCGAGGTTCCTCCGGTAATTACAATTCCGGCGCCCAATTTATCTGCATATCCTGATTTTCTGATCTGGAATGCAAATCCATCCACAATTTCTTCCACTCGTGCCTGGATAATATTGGCCAGACTTTTAAACGAAATCTGGCGTGGCTCCCAACCCTGAATAGGAATGGTAACTACTTTGTCTTCAGGTGCAAAATCAGCGATGGCCTGACCAAACTGAACTTTCAGCGATTCGGCCTGACGGACAGTTATTGAACATCCCTCTTTAATATCGTGTGTAAGTACATTGCCTCCAAACGGAACCATGGAAGTGTAGCAAAGTACTCCATCGCAGAAAATGGAAATTTTGGTGGTGCCTCCGCCAATATCGACCAAGGCAACACCGGCTTCCTTTTCATCTTCTGTCAGAACCACTTCGGAAGAGGCAATCGGGTCCAGAATTGCTTTCTGAACATTGATGGAGCCCTGCCTGAAACAAGTGGCAATGTTCCTTGTATAATATTCAGGAGCAATGTGTAATTTATAAGTTCCTACGACTTTATTGCCGATGGCTCCAATTGGATTGACAATTCCTGACTCATTGTCAACGGTATAGAATTCGGAATTGATGTGGTAAACGGACATTCCATCTGGAATTTCAATATTGCGGGCCTGCTCTGCCATTTGATTGACATCGGCCTCGGTCACATAATGGTCGCGTCCGATATTACCCTGTATGCTGGTGGTCAGCGTGGTAAGATGTTGTCCTGATATATTGACAAAAACGGTCTCAATTGCCTGGCCGCACTCTTTTTCGGCGTGATTTACAGCGTCGTTCACGGCAGCAAATGCCTCCTCAACATTTAGCACAACACCCCGTTTAATTCCTCGCGAGGGGCTGTGTCCAAGTCCAACAATCTGGATTTTATTGTTGTCAACCTTTTTTCCGGCGAGAGCAACCACTTTTGTGGATCCGATGTCAACTGCTGCAAATATTTTTTCGTTCTTGTCCATAATCTATTTTTTTGTGCAAACAACCTGGTTCTGATATTTCACACTGATGGCTTTATACTTGTTCCAACCAAAATTTTTAAACCCTTGCTGGTAAACTGCTTTTAAATTCCTGAATTTCAACTCATAATCATCTGGACTGCCAAATTCGATGAGATAATCGCCAACCTGTGGCAGGAGCAACAATTCTCCGTTCGGCTGAATTAATACCTGCTCAATCTGTGCTTTCCAGAAATCATCCTTGTTCACAAAGTCGGTCATTTTCAGCAAATTGCTTTTTATCGTTTCATCAGGAAATGTTCCGCTTGCAATCATGATTCGTTCAATGTATTTCGATGAAACCGGAATCTTTACTCCCTCACGATCGAGATAATAATCTTCACTGGCATTTTTTATCCTGAGAATTGGTGTACGTTCATCAACATGGATGACAAGTTTTCCGCTGAACGACCATCCTTTTGCTTCAACTTTCCGGTAAATTTCCACATTGGTCAGGGTTGCAAATGTGGTCAGTTTTGTTTCGAGCATCTCAATGTCAATGGCCGAAAGCCGGTGCCCGATAATTGGCTCACCCGATTTTTCGATCATTTCGGTGATCTCTGCTTCATCCAGAAATCGTGGAGAATTGGGATTGATAAAGACCACAATTGACTGGCACCTCACCGCTTCCATTTGGGTGTAGGTGAAATAAATTGTGAATCCGACAAACCCTGCCAGACAAAACCAACCTAATAGGACCAATATCTTTTTAACTATCTCCATACTTCAGCAATTGTTTTTTAACCGGTTCAACCAGTGTGTCAATATCCCCGGCGCCCATCATCAAAATAATTCCAGGTTTAAACAATCCGGAAATCACGGGCAACTCTTCTTTGGTGCAAATTATTTTTTTACGATTCTTTATCTGTTTGAAAATCAATTCAGAACTTACTCCTTCTATTGGTAACTCGCGGGCAGGATAAATATCAAGTAGCACAATTTCATCGAGCAAATCCAGACTTTTCGCGAATTCGGTTGCAAAATCTTTTGTGCGGCTGAAAAGGTGTGGTTGAAATACACCTGTTAATTTTTTACCCTTGTAAATGTCCCTTACCGATTGAATAGTTGCCCTCAATTCTGCCGGATGATGCGCATAATCATCGATCAGCACAAAAATTCCGTTGTTCAGCTGTACGTCAAACCGCCTTTTCACTCCTGAATAGGTTGCAAGCGCTTTACGTATTTCTTCCGGAGAAACACCTGCGAGAATTGCGAGGGCTGAAGCTGCCACCGCATTTTCAACATTCAGCAAACCAGGGTAATTCAATACCAGTTTTTTAATCCTGAAATCAGGAGTTTTCAGATCGAACTGGTAAAAACCCGATTTTAACATTACATTTTCGACACAAAAATCGGCATCTTCGGTAATCGAATAGGTGAATATCCTAATGTCCGGAAGATCTGCACCAACCGAAAGCCCTTTTTTCAGGACGAGCGCCCCGCCTTTTTTGATCTGGGCTGCAAACAATTGGAAACTTTCGATGACATTTTCGTGCGAACCGTAAATATCGAGGTGGTCCGCATCCATTGAAGTAATAACTGCCAGTTCGGGTTTGAGTTGCAAAAATGATCGGTCGAATTCATCGGCTTCGGCCACAATCCATGGACTGCCAGTGTTGTCGAGCAATAAATTGCTCTTGTAATTTTTTGAAATTCCGCCCATAAATGCTGCGCAGCCAACGGCCGATGATTTCAAAATATGGGCTGTCATGGTTGAAACTGAAGTTTTTCCGTGAGTTCCGGCAACTGCTATGGTTCGCTGACTATTGCAAATGATTCCCAGCACTTCCGAACGTTTGTGAATTGGAAAGCCACGATCAATCAATACATTTAATTCCTGATGGCTGGCCGGAACAGCCGGAGTGTAAACGATTAATGAGTCGTCAACATTCAGATTAGAAGGCAATTGATCCGGATCGTCGTGATAATGCACAGCAATACCTTCGCTTTCAAGTTGAAGTGTCAGTTCGGTGGAAGTACGGTCGTACCCGGAAACAGCAATGCTCTGACTCGCAAAATAACGTGCCAGAGCGCTCATCCCGATTCCCCCGATTCCCAGGAAATATACTTGTTTTATGTCGGTTAATTCAATCACTTTATGTTATAATGTCTTAAAAACTCATTTTTGATCGCTATCACTATTCCATCCGAAAAAATATTTTCACTCTTTTCATCTTTATCCCGCGGACGGGTACCTTCGTTTTCTCATTTGATCCGTTGGCTAAAGCCAACGGCAAAGTATATTCCCACAGCAATGACCGTTTTACTTCCGACTTCTGACTTCCGACTTCTGACTTCCAACCACCTCCAGTATTACATCGACAATATCTTTTGCAGCATTGGGTCTTCCCAGTTTTTGTATATTTTCAGAGAGGGTTTTTAACCTCTCTTTATCGTTCAGCAAGCTAAACGTTTCTTTCAACAACTGATCCTTCGAATCGGCATCTTTTATTAACAAAGCAGCCTGATTTTCAACAAGTGCCATCGCATTTTTTGTTTGATGGTCTTCGGCCACATTGGGCGAAGGAACCAGAATGCAGGGTTTTGCCAATAAACATAGTTCTGAAATGGTTCCGGCGCCGGCTCGTGAAATAACCACATCGGCGACAGCATAAGCCAAATCCATACGCGATACAAATTCCATAGGAAACAGATTGTCAGGACAATTGCCGCCCAAACGTTCAAGCATTTCCTTGTAATAAAAACTCCCGGTTTGCCAGATTATCTGCACCTCCGTTTGACGAATCAGCTGAAGATTCTCCATTACACTTTCGTTGATGGTGCGTGCACCAAGGCTTCCGCCAATAATCAGAATCACGGGTTCTCCATCGTACAGCTTAAAAAATTCAAATGCTTCGCTTTTGTTGACAATGGTTTCAAGCAGGTTTTTTCGGATTGGATTTCCGGTCAATACAATTTTATTCTTTGGAAAATACCTTTCCATATTTGGATAGGCCACGCATATTTTATTCACTTTCGACGACAACAATTTGTTGGTCATGCCCGCATACGAATTCTGTTCCTGAAGTACAGCCGGTACTCCGATTCTTACAGCAGCCTTCAATAGTGGTCCACTTGCAAACCCGCCCACTCCAATAACGACATCAGGTTTAAACCCGGCAATTACTTTTCGGGCAATGCGCATGCTTTTATATAATTTCAGGAAAAAATCGAACATTTTAAGCGAAGGCTTACGCGGAAAGCCCACTACAGGTAAACCGATAATTCGGTAGCCCGCAGCAGGAACACGTTCCATTTCCATTTTTCCCAGAGCGCCCACAAAAAGAATTTCCGTTTCGGGATAACGTTCTTTTAGCTCGTTGGCAATCGAAATGGCCGGGAAAATATGTCCTCCGGTTCCTCCTCCGCTTACAATTACTTTTAAATTTTTCATATCACAAAGCCTGGTCTTCGTTTGGTACATCAACAACCACCAACTGTTCGGTTGGCGCTTTATTTTTCTGATTTTGCGAACTGACCGCCAGTATGATCCCGAATGATGCCGCCGTAAACAACATCGACGATCCGCCCATACTGACCCATGGCAATGGTTGTCCGGTTACAGGAGCAGCCCCGACCGAAACAGCCATATTTATAAAAGCCTGAAATACCATCAGAACGATCAAGCCGGCTACCATAAAAGCAGGAAAGGTACGATCGCACCGCCGGACGATACTGACCCCCCGGAACAATAAAATCAGGTATAACATTGCAAGAAATACACCTCCAACCAAACCGTATTCCTCGATAAAAATGGCATATATAAAATCGTTGTAACCCGCCTCCATGTAATTACTTACTTCGCTGTTCCCTGGTCCTTTCCCAAACATGCCACCTTCGAAAACTGCAAGTTTTGCATAGTCTGCCTGTGTCGTGCCAACGGCCTCGCTTGCATCGCCTTTGGTGAAATCAACAATACGTTCTTTAAAAGTGTGTACACGGCCAAAGCTGGCTGGCATAAAATCAGCAGTAAAAAACAGCAATACCGCCATTAAAACACCGGCACCGGCGACCATTGAAATTAATTTAATTTGAACACGTGCTATCAGCATCAGAACCATGATGCTTAAAAAGATGATTGCTGCCGTTGAAATATTGCTCAGGAAAATTAAAAAGCACACTGTTCCGGAAACACCGATTACCCACCAGAAAGCTTTTGTAAGTTCTTCTTCTGATTTTTGCGATTTCGACAACATGCGTGAGGCAAACATGATCAGCGATATTTTTGCCAGTTCTGAAGGTTGAAAACTTAGTATTCCCAAATCGAGCGAACGGGAAGTTTCCTTGCTGAGATTACCGGTCATTTTATACTGAACAAAGGCCAGAATCAGTGCAAAAATGGTAATTCCAATCAGTACGGGCGATATCTTAAAATAAACGACCACCGGAACAATATTCACAAGGAATAGCATTATCCCAAAACCCGTCAGGATAAATGCGATTTGCCGGACGAGATAATAAACTGTATTTCCATCGGCTTCACGGTAGGCCAGTTTTCCAGTGGCACTGTACACAATTACCAGTGAAACAAGCGATAAGAAAATCAACACTACCCATAGTGTCCGGTCGCCCTTGAATATTTTACCCAGTACGCCTGCCATTTTACAATTCTTTTACTGCATTTTTAAACTGATATCCGCGATCTTCGTAATTCTCGAACAAATCAAAACTTGCACAGGCCGGCGACAATAAAACTGTATCGCCATTTCTGGCCAGATAATAAGCAGAACGAACGGCATCAGCCATCGATTGTGTTTCAACCATGTCGATTCCAATGTGTTTGAAAGCCTCCATGATTTTTGAATTGTCTTTCCCAAGGCAAACGATGGCTTTCACTTTTTTCTTTACCAATTCTGTCAGTTGGGTATAGTCATTTCCTTTATCAATACCGCCGACGATCCAAACTGTTGGCTGGCTCATACTTTCGAGTGCATACCAGGTCGAGTTAATGTTGGTTGCTTTCGAATCGTTAATAAATTCAATACCATGAACTTTCAGGAACCGTTCGAGCCGGTGTTCAACGCCTTTAAAATCAGCCATGCTCTCGCGAACCATTTCATTCCTGATATTAACAGCCATTCCTGAAATACCCGCAGCCATTGAGTTGTAGGTATTGTGATTTCCCTGTAATGCAATATCTAAAATCGACATAGTAAAAATATTTTGTTTCCAGTTAATAATCATGTTGTTGTCAATCACTCCGGCACCTTCGGCGGGAGGCACTCCCAAGCCAAAAGGCACACAATGGGCGGCAATCTTTCGTTTCTCCATTTCAAGTCTCAGTACCGGATCGTCGCTGCACCAGATGAAAACATCATCGGCAGTTTGGTTCTGTGTAATTCGAAACTTCGAATCGACATAGTTTTGCATGTTATAATTGTACCGATCCAGATGATCAGGGGTAATATTCAGTAAAACGGCGATGTCGGCCTTAAAATCAACCATTCCGTCGAGCTGAAAACTGCTGAGTTCGATCACGTAGTAATCAAATTCCTTTTCGGCCACCTGCCAGGCGAAACTCTGCCCGACATTTCCGGCAAGTCCAACATTGTACCCGGCTTTCTCCAGCATGTGGTAGGTCAGCAAAGTGGTGGTCGTTTTTCCGTTGCTTCCGGTAATACATATTTTTTTTGCTGAAGTATATCTTCCGCCAAATTCAATTTCAGAAACAACCGGCACTCCTTTTTCCTTCAACTTTACAATCAGAGGCGCTTTATCCGGAATTCCCGGACTTTTGATCACCAAGTCAGCATTCAATATTTTTTCTTCGGAATGATGGCCTTCTTCAAAGTTGAACTGACGGTCAGTCAACTCTTTCCTGTATTTTTCCTTTATTATTCCGAAGTCAGAAATAAACACATCAAAGCCTTGTTTGCGAGCCAGAATGGCTGCACCAACTCCGCTTTCCGCGGCTCCCAATATGACGGCCAATTTCTTCATTCTATAAATTTCACTTCATAAACTATTTATAATCACCTGATAATCTTTACTCAATTTCGTCAGAACAGAGATTTGTGCTTTTTTCAGTCTCATCTCGCGGACGATTTTCGTTTCCACTCTTTTCCCCCGGGTTAAAACCGGGGGCTACGAATATTTCGCTCCTACGGAGCTGCAAACAACATTAACCCGACACCCTAAGCTTTCCCCCTTGGGGGAACGGGAAGGGGGCCTTATCTCATTTTCAAAGTTACCATGGTCAACACTGCCAGAATAATTCCGACAATCCAGAAACGGGTCACAATTTTCGCTTCCGGAATTCCCTGTTTCTGAAAGTGATGATGGATCGGACTCATCAGAAATATTCTGCGACCTTCTCCGTATTTTTTCCTGGTATATTTGAAATAAGCCACCTGAATTACCACCGAAAGGTTCTCCATAACGAAAATTCCGCACAAAATCGGGATGAGAAATTCCTTGCGGATGATCACCGCAAATACAGCCAGAATACCCCCAAGGGCAAGGCTTCCGGTATCGCCCATGAATACCTGGGCGGGATATGAATTGTACCAAAGAAAACCGACAGTACCGCCAATAAATGCCGCGATAAAAATGGTCAGCTCTCCAAGGTTTGGTATGTACATGATGTTCAGGTATTCGGCATAAATTACGTTACCGCTTACATAAGCCAGTATCCCGAAAGTGGCGCCGCTGATGGCTGATGTGCCCGTCGCCAGCCCGTCAATTCCATCGGTAAGGTTGGCAGCATTCGAAACAGCGGTGATAATCAGAATAATGGCCAGGGCGTAAATCAACCATCTCCATATTGTTGTACGGTCGCCCAAAAAAGCCACAAGAATGCCATAATCAAATTCATGATTTTTAACAAAAGGAATGGTGGTTTTTGTAGATTTTACTTCGTTGGTTACATATTGCAGCCTTCCCCTTCCGGTAATACTGTCGGTCACCATCTCTTTAACAAACATTCCGTTGGCATCAACCACCCGTTCGCGAACCACTACTTCATCAGAAAAGAACAAGGTTGTGGCAACAATAAAACCCAGCGAAACCTGACCCAGAATTTTAAATTTGCCGGCCAATCCCTTTTTATCTTTCAGGAATACTTTGATGTAATCGTCGAGAAAACCGATCAGGCCAAGCCATACGGTGGTGATGAGCATTAGAATAATATAAATATTATCGAGGCGGGCAAATAGTAAGGTTGGAATAACGATTGAAGCAAGGATGATGATCCCGCCCATGGTTGGTGTTCCTTTTTTTTGCATCTGACCTTCGAGGCCCAAATCGCGAACCTCTTCGCCAATTTGTTTTTTTTGCAAAAAGTTGATCAGCTTTTTTCCGAATCCGACAGTAATTAGCAGCGAAATAATAATTGCTGCACCCGACCGGAATGAGATGTACTGAAACATTCCCAATCCCGGGATGTCCCAATCCTTTAAAAGCTGATACAAATGATAAAACATAGTTTGATATTTTAGTTGTTCCCAAATATTTCGTTGATCACTTCCTTGTCGTCGAAATGATATTTGACTCCCTTTATTTCCTGATAATCTTCGTGCCCTTTTCCGGCTACCAGAATGATATCTCCGGGCCGTGCCAGCATACAAGCCGTTCTGATGGCCTCTTTCCGGTTCACAATCGACAAAACTTTCGATTTTTGATGTGCCTCAATTCCGGCTTCCATGTCGGCCAAAATTTGTTCCGGCTCTTCTGAACGTGGATTGTCGGACGTAAGAATTACTTTGTCGCTTTGCTTCACCGCTTCCTGTGCCATTTCAGGTCGTTTTGTTTTGTCGCGGTCGCCACCGGCGCCAATTACTGTTATCACCTGTTCGTTTCCTGACCGTATATCTGTTATTCCTGACAATACATTCTGAATGGCATCCGGAG
>JAUYEQ010000156.1 GCA_030691295.1 Bacteroidota bacterium | reverse complement strand
ACAGGTAAGACCGGAACAGGTCACTGTACGAATATTCTGCTTTTAACCCACGCCCGCCAAGGGTTTTGTCAATGGTTTCATAAATCGAGGCACTTCTGATAATATGATCAGCAAAATTAATTCCGCCAAAAGAGTTGATTTTTTCTGAAGAATATGTAATTTTCATCCGCTACGATGTTTTTCACCTAAATAAGTGAAAAATAATCAATCGGGCAAGCTTTGTAACGCTTGATTTTACAGGGCTTCCCGATTTTTATTGATTTTGTTTTGCGGAGTTAAGGTAATACAAAAAAAGCCCCCTTTTCAGGAGGCTTTTTTGTATTATTGAATAATCCGATTATTCCATTTCTTTGATTTTTATGTTGCGGTACCAAACATTGTCGCCATGATCCTGAAGAGCAATGTATCCTTCTTTCGCTACATCAGCCCAATTCGGATTCAGTTCAGGGAATTTGCTGTTTTTAACCAGATTTTTCCAGTCGTCGGTCCACAAATGATATTCGAGAACAGTTTCTCCGTTTTGTTTGTGAACCACAGTTCCTTTATAGCAAATTACTTCGGCAGTATTCCATTCGCCAACAGGTTTTGCATTTTGTGGTTTTGCCGGAATCAGGTCGTATAACGAGCCGGCCTGACGGTTTCCGTCTTTGCCCATGTTTGCATCGATGTGGTTAATGTTATCCAAAACCTGCATTTCAGGAGCGGTTTTAAAAATTGGCCATTCCGGAACTTCTTGTCCAAGATAGAAAATACCAGAATTTCCGCCGACACCAATTTTCCATTCAACTTTCAGGTGAAAGTTTTTGAATTTCTTGTCGTAAAGAATATCGCCACCATCTTCAGCGCCAGCTTCTCCGGTTCCGGTTCCGATGCAATGCAAGGTTCCGTCAACAACTTTCCATCCTTTGGGGAATTCAGTTTTGTTGTATCCTCTCCAGCCGGTAGAAGTTGTTCCGTCGAAAAGAAGCGTCCAGCCTGCATTGGCTTCTTCTGCACTTAACTTGTTCAATTCAGGTTCAGCTGCTACTGTTGCTGATTTTTCTCCTGTTTTTTTCTGACCGCCCTGACATGATGCAAGGGAAAATGCGATAGTGCCGATCACTAAAAATGAATAGATCTTTTTCATTTTAAATTAATTTTAGTTTATTGAAAATTTATTTTTGGTTTACAGTTGACAAGGACAAAGTTAATAAAACTTCAGCAAAAAATTGCCTGCCAGTTTGATTGTGCTGAAAAAATAGCCTGTATCCGACTGATTAAATCAGAATCGTTTTTGTAACTTTGCAGCGTATAAGGAACTTATATTTAATCATTTATAATTAAGATATTATGGGTCATAAAAAAGTGAAAAGGATAGGCATTTTGACTGCCGGTGGCGATTGTCCCGGATTGAATGCTGCGATCAGGGGAGTTGGAAAAACAGCCATTATTGAATATGGTATGGAGGTGATAGGGTTTTCATCAGGTTATACCGGACTGATTCATAAGCAATATGTAGAACTCAGGGAAAAAGATTTATCAGGTATATTAACGCTTGGAGGCACAATAATTGGAAGTTCGCGCGAAAAACCTTTTAAAATTGTGACTGAAGAGGACAATGGCAAACCTGAATTGATCAAAAAGAATTACACCGACCTCGGTTTGGATGCTTTGGTTTGCATTGGTGGAAACGGAACCATGAAAACTGCGCATTTATTGTCGAAGATTGGTTTAAATGTAGTTGGAATTCCAAAGACCATTGATAACGACGTGTATGGAACTGACCTGACCTTCGGTTTTGATTCTGCAGTTCTTATTGCTACTGAAGCTGTTGACCGCTTGCACAGTACTGCCAACTCACACGGAAGGGTAATGATTGTTGAGGTAATGGGCCACAATGCCGGATGGATTGCTCTTTATGCAGGAATGGCCGGTGGGGGTGATATCATCCTGATACCTGAAATCGAATATTCTATGAAATCGGTTATCTCGAAAATCAAATCCCGCTACAAACACAATAAACCATATACAATTGTGGTGGTTGCCGAAGGAATTGAACATCCGAAAAACATGTCTGCGGCAAGGTATTTATCCGAATCAATACAAGCAAAACTTGATGTTGAAGCACGCGAAACTGTTTTGGGTTACACCCAGCGTGGCGGATCTCCTTCCCCAATGGACCGCATTCTGGCTACACGTTACGGAGCTTTTGCTGCACAGTGTATTGCCGAAGAAAATTTCGGTACAATGGTAGCCTTGATTAAAAACGAGTTAACAACTGTTGCACTTGAAGAAGTTGGCGGTAAACTCAGGCTTGTTGATCACAATCACGGATTGGTATTGAAAGGCCGGAAAATGGGCGTTTCGTTTGGCGACGATTAACTATTGAAAAAACAATAAAACAGAAACGGGAGGTTCAATTGAGTCTCCCGTTTCTGCGTAGTAAAATGAACAATCAGTTTTAGTTTTCACCCTTTGGAACTTTCAGCCGGTCGCCGGTTCCCTGAATCATGATTCGTTCCCATTCATTGCCGTAACCGGGTTGTGCCGGTGGTTTTGGAATATTTTTCCCGTTTCCGTTTTCCAGCAACTTGTGCCCATCGGTATGTTTCACATTCCCATCCATGTATTTCATAAACAGGTATTGGTAAAATGCTTTCCAGTCGCTTACCAGCTTATTTCCTGAAAATACCGAATAGCCGGTTAGGTAACCGGTAGCAGCTGAAGGATTTTGCTTGTAAAGTTCCGATGCCTGTTTGTCAACTACCTGTATTTCGGATGCAAACTGGTTTTCGAGCTGTGCCTGGTAGGTTTCAATTTCAGGATGAATGAGGTTATAACGCGAATATGCCCAGTTGTTTACCTGATTGAATGTCCAATGTGCCGATGTTTCCGACCAGCTGACCATTGAACCATTGCCGATGGCAAAGCTCTCCGGAATTCTGGTTACTCCGCAGTAAACAGGAGCATACACACAACCGTCGGCATCGTCGGCTCCAAACCAGAAAATACCGCCAACGGGTGCAGGAAGCCAGCCTCGGGATTGTGCAACGAAGCTATAACCTGTTTGCTGGGTGGCAACAGCGCGTTCGTTCAGATACCTTAAACTGTCAACCACAAATTCCATCGGACGCCAGCGGTAAGGCGATTTGAACGGTCCGGCTCCCGGATCGTTGCGCATATCCATCGGCGTATCTTCGTAGTGGTCGCGCATCGCATTTTTCACCTCCTGAAGCGAAACCTGCGCATCTGGTTTTACCCACAATGGCAATCGGTTCGACACGAAGCCGTTTGGATTTGCGCTTTGGTCGATAAATTTGGCGTCACGCCTGAATTTGCCCATTGCATAATTGGTGTAATCCTGGTTATCGCGTATTTCCTTGTTTATTTTTCGGAAGAACGACCATACCCGGGCATCGCAATAACGCGCACCGCCAAAACTAAGCGGGTTGTACACGTCCGAAAAACTAAAAGCCGCATCGGTCCTGTTATAGAACCCGTGCTTTTTCGCAAAGCTGATCACGTCAGGCGAATGGAAAACGGTTTGTTTTGGGTCGTTCCAATTGTTGGTTTTCTGAAAGGGGAAAGTCGTAATCCGTGCTTGGTTGGCATGACCGCTCACGTAGCCATCGGGAATCAGGCGGGCTACCCAAACAGCTCCTTTCTCGTGTCTCCCTTTGCCGATCATTTCCATGATCCACGCTTCGTTGGCATCGGAGATAGAGAACGATTCGCCAGAGGTTGCATAACCATGCAGAGCCACCAGTTCGGTCATCTCCCGAATGGCTTCGCGGGCAGTTTTCGAGCGTTGCAATCCGATGCGCATCAGCGAGCCGTAATCGAGAATGGCTCCGGGCTGCACGCCCAGGGAGTCCAACCCTCCGAACGTGGTTTCACCAATCGCTACCTGGTGCTCGTTCATAAACTGAACGACAGAGTACGTGTGTGCAACTTCAGGAATAGTTCCCAGCAACCTGCCGTTTTCGTAATGGAAAACTTCGCATAAATCGCCGGGTTGATGGTCGGCTGCCGGATAAAAGGCAATGGCGCCATACCGCGTATGCGAATCGGCGGCATAGGTAATCATTACCGATTTATCGCTGCTGGCGCCTTTGGTAACAATCAGGTTGGTACAGGCAAAAACTTTGGATATACCCGCTGCAAGAACGAAAATCAAACTAAATAGGAAAATACGGTTTATCATGGGAATACTTTTTTTGTAAAAGTAGGGAAAAAGTCGTTGGATCAAAAATGGGTAATAATCAGGTGTTAGAATCTGAAATTGTGGTTGGATTACAGCCAATGTTATTCGATCTAACTATTGGAAAACAGCCATATATTGTATATTTTTACCTTGGAATTTGGCCATATCGAAATTGATAGGATAAAAAAAGTTCATGAGACGTGATATTTATAGCGCATTATTAAGCTGGAAGGCAGCAAAAAATCGTCAGCCTTTGTTAATCCGGGGCGCCAGGCAGACTGGTAAAACTTATATTATAAATGAGTTTGGACAAACAGAATATAAAAGTCTTATTACCCTGAACTTCGAACGGAATCCTGAATACAAAGACATTTTCAGCACGTTTGATCCACAGGAAATTCTCGAACGGATAAGTTTGTACACCGGAAAAAAAATTGAGTCTGGTGAGACATTGCTATTTTTGGATGAAATACAGGAGTGCCCTAAGGCGATCACATCACTTCGTTATTTTTATGAGGAGATGCCTCAAATTCACATCATTGCAGCCGGATCACTTCTTGAATTTACCTTGTCATCCGAAAACTTCAGGATGCCTGTTGGGCGTATCCAATATTTATTTCTTTTTCCACTTTCGTTTGGTGAATTCCTGACAGCTATTGGCGAATCGGAATTACGTGCTTTTGTGGTTGATATTTCTAAGCTCGAAAAAACACCAGAAAACCTTCATTTAAAGCTTATTGAATATGTCCGTAAATATTTTATCATTGGCGGAATGCCTGCCGTAGTTCAGGAGTATATATCGACCCGTAATATATTTGACTGCCAAAAAATCCAACGTTCAATATTGGATACCTATTCAGATGATTTTGCAAAATATGCCCGAAAGTCAAAGCATCAATATCTTAAAAAAGTATTCAATGCCGTTCCTGGCATGGTTGGGCAAAAATTTGTTTACACACAGGTTGATCGGGAAATTAAATCAAGAGACCTGAAAGAAGCATTAGAATTGCTGGAAACCGCAGGAGTTGTAAACAGGATAAGGCAGGTAAATGGTGTAGGTTTGCCTTTGGCTGCAAGTATTAACGAGTCTTACTTCAAAGTGATTTTTCTCGATGTAGGTTTGCTTCATGCAATTAGCGGAATATATGCCGAAACTGCTATGGAAAAGGATTTGGCTGCTATTTTTAAAGGAGCTGTGGCAGAACAATTTGCTGGACAAGAACTCATTGCTTATCAAAATACTTTTACAAAACCGACCTTGTTTTATTGGGGACGTCAAGCAAAAAATAGTACCGCTGAAATCGATTATTTAATAGAATTGGATGCACAAATTATACCGGTAGAAATAAAATCAGGATCAACCGGCCGAATGAAAAGCCTGCATTTTTTTATCGATTATTACCTTAGCAAAAAAGCCGTTAAAATTTCACAGGCACCATTCCTTGCAGGAAACCCAATATTATCTTTGCCGTTTTACGCTATGGAAAGCATTTTTAATTCGATGCGGTAAAAATTAAATCTGCAAAGAATCCTCGCCGAACCATCGCTGCTGGCTCCTTTGGTGACAATCAGGTTGGTGCAGGCAAAAACTTTGGAAATACCTGTTGCAAGAACGAGAATCAAACTAAATAGGAAAATACGGTTTATCATGGGAATACTTTTTTGTAAAAGTAGGGAAAATGTGGCCCTCAGAATAATTGTTATAAAAAAAGCAGAAATATTTTTTAATCATACGATGGCGTATCGTATATTTGCATAACTCAAATTTAAAAGTTATGAAAGTCACAGCGATAATACCAGATGAACTCGTGAAAGAAACACAATCCTTCTCAAATGCTAAAAACATTACAGAAGCAATGATCATTGCACTTAATTCATATGTCTCTCTTGAAAAGTTAAAGGCAATGGGAGCGTCAATAAATCAACAGCCCATGAAATTTAAATATACGGCTCAAGAGATTAGGGATATAAACAGACAGTAATGAATATTATCCTGGATTCATCGGTTTGGTTTGAATACTTCAAAAGAAATGATCCCTATTTTTTGGAAGTACAGGCTCAATTAAATATGTTGAATATTAAAATAATTGATCCGGTTATTGGTGAAATTTTGCAGGGTGCATTAAATCAAAATGAGGTCAATTTTATTCGGGAACATATTCAATATGTCCCAAAAATTGAAATCAGGAATTTATTTGAAAAAGCCGGAACGTACTCATTTGAAAATAAACTTATTTCTAAAGGAATTGGTCTTATAGATGCCTGCCTGATCTATGCAACCATTGAAACCAACTCTTTACTTTGGACCCTGGACAAAAAAATAATTAATTTTCTTGACGACAAATACCTTTATACTAAAGTTCAATAAAGCAAAAAACACAATTTTAAACTTTCAATAATTGCATCTATCCCGTATCCGGGACTTGTTCTCCAATTAAAATTAAAAACCCCCTTGCTATTGCTGGCAAAGGGGTTTTTGAATTTTCGATCAACGCATATCAACGAAGTATGTGTATTTTAACGATCTATTCAGGAAGTGTTAATTTTTTGATCAGATCAACTTCTTCCTGTTTGTATGGAGTTCCATCATTCCTGAAGATTTCGTGAAACCAAAGTGCTGGCTCCGATCCATCGGCAATTGGTTCGTCCCATGCATATTTGGTGTTCGATTTTCCATCAACCAATCCCCAGTTGATGGCGCCAATGTTTTGCTCTTTCAGAATAGGCATGATGTTGGTAAACAAACTGTTGTTGCGGCGGGCCATGTATTCGGTACAAACCAGCGGACGGTTATATCGTTTCAGTGTATCGATGGCAGCCTGGTGTTTTTCGGGGCCTTCGTAGTTGTGGTAGGTGACAATATCAGAGTTTTCTACCTGAAATTTATTGAGATCGGACAAACTCAAATTCCAGACTCCTACCGACATCGGTTGCGAGGGACGAATTTCCCAGCCCCATTCAAATACCTTTTTCAGCAAAGGCATCGATTTGTTTCCGTAGCCTGAATTTCCCGGTTCGTTGTACAAGTCCCAGATAACAATGCGCTTGTCGTCTTTGAATGTGGTAAGCACATCTTTCACGTAGGCTTCCAGCGTCGTGATCAACGTCGTATCAGCGAAAATTAAATCGCCCGGATCGCGCACCCAGCCAGAGTTGTGGACGCCCGGTTTCGGATCGGGTTGTTTGCCTGCCTGATAAGTCGCGTTCCAGCAGTCGTCGAAAAACACGAAAATGGTTTTGATACCATGCTTTTCTGCAATATCAAGATAAGTGCTCATGCGTCCTTTGAAGCCTTCTTTGTCAACATTCCAGGCTACATGGTGAAGGTAAACACGCATGGCGTTCATCCCGATTTCGGCAGCCCAGCCCAGTTCGCGGTTAATACTTGCCGTGTCGAACGATTCGGCCTGCCATGTTTCCAACTGATTGATGGCGGTACTCGGATTGAAATTACTTCCGCGCAGCCATCCGTTTTCGGCGCCCCATTGTTGTGCCTGCGCTTCGTTCCAGCGTGTTGAAACGACTTGTTCTTCATTCTGTTTCGGTTTCTGCTGGCAGGCAGCCATCAGGAACAAGCCGCCAATTGCCAATAAAATGATGTTCTTCTTCATGATTTTAATTTATTTGGTGTGAATTGATTGATAATTTCTTACGGTAAAAATGCTCTTATCCATGTAAACGGTTGATCTTCTAAAGTCGATGTGATGCATTCCGCCTCCAATGCTTGAAGCACGAAATTTATTCCAACTGTTTTATTCTGCCCAAAATTTTCAGGAAAAAGAGTGAGCGGAATTGCCAGTTCTACCACATGTAAACTCCCGTTCAGGCTTTGTCCTGTTTTAATTTTTGTTCCTGATTGATCCGGAATCCACTGTCCGTCTTTTCCTTGCTGAATGGTTGCCAATCCATCCGGTTTTACCCTGAACGCAAAAATGCCGGTGTGCGGAGCCTGATGACCCTTTCTGTCTGTATCCAGCAAAAACGAAAATTCGTCCTCTGCTTTATTATAACTGGCAGGTGTTGAATCATCAATTTCTACAGCAATATACAGGTTTTGTGCATCTTTACAAACGTTCGCAAAAAGTTGTTTGCTGCTCGTTTGCCCAATAAAATACGGCCATTCTCCCTGCCAGCAGGCATCGTTTATCAAACCATCAGGAATTGAAGTTCCGAAAGGAATATGAAACTCCGGAATCACCCGGCCTTTCATCATCCAAACTTCAGTAGAAGTTGACGAATAGGCATTGGTGGAAGTAATTGCCACAGGCGTCTTCCCGTCGATCACACTAAGCGAATTCCATAGTCCGTGTTTCGACAAGGGTACTTTAAACGGAATTGATCGACGACTGAAATTGCGACCGTTTTCATCGCCAATTTCAACTGCCATCGACGACTTGTCCCAAAGAATGTCTCTTTGCAAATTGGTTTGATACGACAAGATAACTTCTCCGCTTTCAAGTCGTTCGAGGTAAGGCGCTCCGGCATATACATTATCGGCCAGCGGATCAGTTAATGGGGCATATTCACGGCGCGGATCGGTTGCCAGAATTGTTCCTTCGGCCCAGTTAGCCATCAGTTTCTCCCGATAAATGGTTGGTTTGAACTGATCGGTTTTATTGTCCTCGATGGCAACCAGCAACTCTCCTTTGTTTTTAAGCAAAAGCGGCACCGGCATTCCATCCCTGCGGTCTTTTCTGAAACCAACAATTACTGGTTCTGTTGACCAGGTTGCACCAAAATCGGCTGACCGCAACATGGAAATATTTTGTTCGCCGGAACTGGTGTAAATTCCTTCGTTGGCAAAAAACAATTGCACCTCGCCACCCGGTAACTGAACCATGGATGGTTCCCAGCAACCATTGTCGAAAGTAGATTGTGCCTGATAAATGACTTGCTCTTTTTCCCAGGTTTGGCCACCATCGGTACTTTTCCTGACTTTGATGCCAAATTTGCGATCGTCGGTAAACGGCTCGCGGGGCCGCGGATTGCAGGCCACTAAAATTGAATGGTCGCTCAATTCAAGTACTTCAGGTACAGCCATGGCAATGTTATTTTTCATATCGAACAGCACCTGCTTATTGCCCCAGCTCTCACCCAAATCGGAACTAAATACCAATTCGACATTTCCGGTTGATGTTTCGTAAACGCAGACCAAACGACCATCGAATAGCTGTGCCATCCGCGCATACCCGAAATATCCGGTGCGGCCATCCAAAGGCGCAATTTTCGTCAAACTCCGGAAATCCCAGCCAATGCGGATGCCATCAACCGGCGACTGAACTTCAGGGATCTTGCCGGGTGGTGAATTTTGTTCTTTGGCACAGCTTCCCATCTGAAAGGCCAAAATCAGAAATATTACAATATTAAACTTCACTTTACTCCTTGAAAATATGCTCATTAAGTTTCGTAATTATCTATTAATTGGTGTACTTTAATTAGCAACGGCATTTATGCCGTTGGATAAATTGATATAAAAATGGGCTTTAGCCCTAAATGTAGACCATTTGGGCTAAAGCCCTGGTTCGTTTTCATTTTTTACCGTAGCCTGAAGGCTACGGCTATTGGATAAGAGCCATTAACCCGATAAATCTGTTAAATTTTCTTTGGCTTTATAATTCTCCTGAAGGAAGGTTCAATTTCTGACCTGCAGGAATTGGTTCGCCAAAATCAGGCGTTCCGTCAGCTTTCCATTTAAAGGGTTGCATGCGCACATCGCGTTCCCAGCCCGGAGTGGTGGTTTTCTTCGAATGGTAAATAATCCAGTCTTCGGTGTTATCCGGCGATTTTACAAACGAGCAATGTCCGACTCCGTGAACCTGTGAATTTCCCTGAAATACCGGGCCTGTTTTTTTCCAGTTGGCCGGATCGAGCAAATTGCCATCGGGGTTGATCAGCTGAAGCATTCCCTGACGGTATTCGACCAACCACGATTCGCGGCACGAATAAACAACAAAAACATTGTGTCCATTTTTCAGGATTTGCGCCCCTTCGTTCAGATTGAGTGGTCCGCCGGTTTCCCAGCTTTCAACAGGCGACGAAAGTTTAACGCGTTTGCCTTTCATTGTGTATGGATTTTCCATTTCCGAAATATACAAATGTTGGGGGGTCGCGTCTGTCGTTTCCTGTTTGATCCAGCCCGACCATATAGAGTATAGTTTGCCTTTGTGTTCCAGCATGGTCATATCTATCGCCCAAACATTGCTTGCCGGATCGGCAGGATTGTCGCCGGTGTACAAAACGCCCATGTCTTCATAATCGCTGAAAACATCTTCGGTTTTTGAACGCAGCACGCCTGCCCGCTGATGGATAAACGGTGGCCCGGACTCGCCGGCTGCATAATAGACATACCACCTGTTATTGATAAAATGAATTTCAGGCGCCCAGACACAAGCACGGTTCCAGCCGGTTGCAGGCACCGTCCAGATATTTTTCAGTTCTCCCCGTTTGGTCATTTTTTTAGATTTGGAGAGAATAATCGAATTATTGGACGAAAAACAATAGATGTAATCATCACCTTGCTTAAACATCCACGGGTCAGCTCCATCCCAAACCGGATTGGTAAAAGTCTTTTTCACGTTGTCGTCTGCAGAAGTTTCATTTTTACTGCATCCGGCAAATAAAAAAATGGTGAGTATTGTCAAGATCAGAGTCTTCATATTATTTATAATTATTTATAATGATTGTCCGTTTATGTACCTGTACAGTTGAATAATGTAATAATATCCTTCTATGTTGTAATCCAAATTT
>JAUYEQ010000354.1 GCA_030691295.1 Bacteroidota bacterium | reverse complement strand
AACAGGAAAAACAAATACCCCGCGAAATTGACAATGGCAAAAGACAACAAACCACTCTCGTTGTGTCTGTAAATATCTCTTCCGATGGTAAGTGAGGCAATTGTAATGGCAACGGTTGCGAAAAACAACACAATGATCAAGCGCTTGATATCTAATCGTGACCGTTTCATCTGCTTCGAATGAATTAAGCTATTTTGGTATCCAAATTTAGTTAAACCTTTTGAGAATGACGGAAATAATTGTTCAGTTTAAAAACCTATCCGCAATTTACTAAATTATAAGTTTTAATTTTACGGTTTCTGAAATATCAGTATAAATATCATAACAAAACAGTTAAATGAAATTCATTCTAATATCACTTGTCTCAATTCTGATCCTTGCTTCCTGTCAGACAAAAAAAAGCGAGTATGTAAAAATCTCAGGGTTTGCCCAAGGTACGACCTACAACATCACCTACGAAAACTCAAGCAATGAATATTACGCTCAGGCGATTGATTCTATCCTGAAAGCGTTTGACAAATCTCTTTCATCGTATGATTCCACTTCTATTATTTCCAGAATCAATAACAATGATGCAACTGTAGAAGCCGACGATTGGTTTGTGGAAGTATTCAAGAAGTCCGCCGAAGTGAATGCCATTTCAGGAGGAGCATTTGACATTACAGTTGGCCCTGTTGCACGGGCCTGGGGTTTTGGTGATGGTCCGGTGGCAAAACACGATTCGGCATACATCGACAGCCTGTTGCAATATGTCGGAATGGAAAAGGTTAAACTGGAAGGTCGCAAGGTTATCAAGAAATACTCTGGCGTGAAAATAGACGTAAACGCCATTGCACAAGGTTATTCTGTTGATGTAGTGTGTGATTTTTTCAAAAGCAAAGGCATAAAAAATTACCTGGTTGAAATTGGTGGCGAGGTACGCGGAAAAGGCACCAATGCAAAAGATATATTCTGGCGAATAGGTATAGATAAACCTTCGGATGGAAATATGATGCCGGGAAATGAACTTCAGGCAATCATTGAAATCAACAATAAATCGCTGGCGACTTCTGGAAATTACCGTAAGTTTTTTGTTGAAGACGGTGTGAAATATTCGCACACAATCGATCCTAAAACCGGGTTTCCAGCCAGGAATACGCTGCTGAGTGCAACAGTTGTTTGCGACGACGCAATGACTGCCGATGCTTATGCCACTGCATTTATGGTGCTGGGTGTTGAAAAAAGCATGGAATTGTTGCCGAAACTTAAGGATATCGATGTCTATTTTGTTTACAGCAACGCACAAGGCGACTATGTCGTTTTCTTTTCAGAAGGAATGGAGAAATTGATTGTAAAACAAGATTAGCGCCTCTGAAGTCGAACGCCCGTCGAAGGAGTTGCCTGAGCTCAGTCGAAGGCCGGATTTGCACAAAACTGACAGGTTGACACGCAAAATGACAGCAATCTAAAATACTTTAAGTCACTTTTATTTCAGGTAGTTAGCTGCGTGAGGATTCAATGGTTCAAGATTAAAATGAAAAAATGTCCATTGGCATTCCTGAATTTTGGCACTATTGGCTTTGGCATAGTATCTGCTAACGAATGGTGTCAAAAAAAATAAAGTTTAAAAGTCAAACCAATTAAATAATTAAAAAATGGCAGATTTAAAAGGAAAAATCCTTGCAGGTAAAGTTCTTGTACAACCCAAGGAAGCTGAAAAGAAAACAGCAAGCGGAATCATTATTCCTGATTCGGCAAAAGAAAAACCACAAGTTGGTAAAGTTGTTCTGGTTGGTTCTCCTAAAAAAGACGAACCAATGGAAATCAGTGTTGGCGATATGGTATTCTACGGAAAATATTCGGGTACCGAGTTAAACATTGACGGAACTGATTACCTGTTGATGTCTCAGACCGATGTATTATTTGTTGCAGAGTAATTGATTAACAACGATTAAAAGAAAATTAAAATGGCAAAAGAAATTAAATTCAATATCGAAGCCCGCGACCTCCTGAAAAAAGGAGTTGACAAATTGGCTGACGCTGTAAAAGTAACCCTCGGACCAAAAGGCCGCAACGTGGTGATTGAAAAGAAATTTGGTGCACCACAAATCACCAAAGACGGTGTGACAGTTGCAAAAGAAATCGAATTCTCGAACCCTTATGAAAATATCGGTGCCCAGATGGTGAAAGAAGTTGCCAGCAAAACAGGCGACGATGCAGGTGACGGAACTACAACCGCAACTGTACTTGCACAATCATTGATTTCAGTAGGTTTGAAAAACGTTGCTGCTGGCGCAAATCCAATGGACTTGAAACGCGGTATCGACAAAGCTGTATTGAAAGTTGTTGAAAGCATTAAAAATCAGGCTCAGAAAATTGGTGACGATTTCAGCAAAATTGAACAGGTTGCTAAAATTGCTGCCAACAACGACAGCGAAATCGGCGCTCTGATTGCCGAAGCAATGGAAAAAGTAAATAAAGAAGGTGTAATTACCGTTGAAGCTGCCAAAGGAACCGAAACTTATGTTGACGTTGTTGAAGGTATGCAGTTCGACCGTGGTTATATTTCTCCTTATTTCATTACCGATGGCGAAAAAATGGCTGCTGATTTGGAACGTCCTTTCATCCTGATTCACGACAAGAAAATCAGCACAATGAAAGACTTGCTTCCTATTCTCGAACAATCTGCACAAACAGGTCGTCCGTTGTTAATTGTTGCTGAAGATGTTGACAGCGAAGCGCTTGCTACTTTGGTTGTAAACCGTTTACGTGGTTCGCTGAAAGTTTGCGCAGTAAAAGCTCCGGGATTTGGTGATCGTCGTAAAGAAATGTTGGAAGACCTTGCAGTTTTGACCGGTGGTGTTGTAATTACCGAAGAAAAAGGCATGAAGCTGGAAGATACTACTTTGGAAATGTTGGGTCAGGCTGAAAAAATCACTGTTGACAAAGAAACTACCATTGTTGTTGCAGGTGCAGGCGCTGAAGAAACCATTAAAACACGCGTTAACCAGATCAAAAAACAGATCGAAACGACTACTTCTGATTACGATAAGGAAAAACTTCAGGAACGTTTGGCTAAATTAGCCGGTGGCGTTGCTGTTCTTTACGTTGGCGCTTCTTCTGAAGTTGAAATGAAAGAGAAAAAGGACCGCGTTGACGATGCATTGCACGCAACCCGTGCTGCTGTTGAAGAAGGTATCGTTCCTGGTGGTGGTGTTGCTTACATCCGTAGCATTGCAGTTTTGGAAGGTTTAACCGGCGAAAACGACGACGAAACCACTGGTATCGAAATCGTAAAACGTGCTATTCAGGAACCATTGCGTCAGATTGTTTTCAATTCAGGAAAAGAAGGTGCCGTAGTTGTTCAGAAAGTAATGGAAGGAACAGGCGATTTCGGTTACAATGCACGTACCGATGTCTACGAAAACCTCTACGAAGCTGGTGTAATCGATCCCGCCAAAGTAACACGTATCGCGCTGGAAAATGCAGCTTCAATTGCCGGCATGTTCCTGACTACCGAATGTGTATTGGTTGACGAAAAAGAAGAAAAATCAGCCATGCCACCTATGGGCGGTGGAATGGGTGGCGGCATGGGCGGAATGATGTAATATCCGGCATACCCTTCAATTTAATATATATATTTTAAAGCCCTCTTTCGGTTCACCGGAAGGGGGCTTTTGCATGGAAGGCAAATCAAAACACGTTACATTATCATCCGAGATAGTAAATGTAAAACCGCTATCTTTAGAACCAAAATATTCGGTTATGCAAATGCGTATTTTTCTCCTTATTTTCCTTTCATTCCTGATTTTTCAGCCCGAAGTTCACTCACAATCGTTGAGTCCGGAAGCGACTGTGAGTATCCTGACCTGTAATCCGGGAACAGATGTTTATTCGATTTACGGGCATACGGCTATCCGGGTGAATGATCCGTCCACCGGACTTGATGCTGTGTTTAATTACGGAATTTTCAGTTTCGAATCGCCCAATTTTATTTACCGCTTTGCAAAAGGGCAAACCGATTACCTGATGGTTGGGCAGAAGTTCAGTAGTTTTATTCCTGAATATGAAGCAGATAAACGCAGTGTTTACGAGCAGGTACTCAATCTTTCTCCTGAAGGAAAAATCAAACTTTTTCGGGCGTTGCTTGAGAATGCCAAACCTGAAAACCGCGAATACCGCTACAACTTTTTCATGGACAATTGCGCCACCCGCGTGCGCGATATGATTGAACGAAATGTCGGAGGAACTGTTCGTTTTACTGAGGATCACCCAACAAAAACATACCGCGACCTGATAAAGGAATTTCATCATTCATTTCGGTGGATTGACCTGGGCATCGATTTACTGGTTGGCAAAAAAGCAGATCAGCCGGTTTCTGCCTACGGACAAATGTTTTTGCCCGAATACCTGCAAGCCCAGTTTGCCAATGCCGAAATAACCATCGATGGAAATGTACAACATTTGGTACTTGAAACCCGCACGCTTGCTGAATATCCAAATACCAAGCTCGTATCGGATTTGCAATGGCCGGCAATTGTTTTTGGTCTGCTTTTTCTGTTGGTTACCGGAATTTCAGTTCGTGGGTTTCTCCGGAAAACAAAAACCGACTGGCTCGATTACTGGCTGTTTGGCCTGACGGGCATTGCCGGATTAATCATTGGCTGGTTTACCTTGTATTCGGAGCATCCTGCTATGAGTCCCAATTTTAACCTTTTGTGGGCTTTTCCGCTTAACCTGATTTTTGCATTTATCTGGAAGTATAAAAAATGGAGACCCAAAACCCGAATCTATTTTTGGTTTGCCGGAGCACTTTTACTTCTTTCTTTTGTTGTTGGGCAGCAGTTCAATTTCGCGGTTTACTTTATTATTCTGACTATGCTTGTTCGGGTTGCGGTGAATTTGATGCAGGAAAGTAAGTAACCTTTTAAACCTGCCTTTAAAACTTATCTTTGTGTTTCTTTAAAAAATTCAGAACATTGAGCACTACTTCAAAATATGCCGAAACTCCTTTGATGAAGCAGTACAATGCTGTCAAAGCAGTACATCCTGATGCCATTTTATTGTTCCGCGTTGGCGATTTTTATGAAACTTTCGGCGAAGATGCCATTCGCGCATCGGGTATTCTGGGCATCACGCTCACCCGTCGCGCCAACGGATCGGCCAGCTATGTTGAGCTGGCAGGTTTTCCATATCATGCGTTGGATACCTATCTTCCGAAGTTGGTTCGTTCAGGTGCACGCGTAGCCATTTGCGAGCAACTGGAAGACCCTAAAATGACTAAAAATATTGTCAAACGGGGCATAACCGAGTTGGTAACTCCCGGCGTTTCATACAACGACAATATTCTGGAGCACCGTGAAAACAACTTTTTGGCTTCGGTACATTTCGATAAAAAATTGGCAGGAATTGCCTTTCTGGATATTTCGACCGGCGAATTTCTCACAGCAGAAGGTTCCTTCGAATACATCGATAAATTGCTTAGCTCGTTTCAACCCAAGGAAGTTTTGTATCAAAAAGGGAAAGGCGCCGATTTTACCTCTTTGTTTGGGGGAAAATACTATACTTTTTCGCAGGACGACTGGGTTTATACCGAAGAAGCTGCCAATGACCGGTTGATGCGGCATTTCGAAACCAAGTCGCTCAAAGGTTTTGGGGTGCACGAGTTGAATTATGGGATCATCGCTTCCGGCGCGATTCTGCATTACCTCGATTTGACCCAACACCACCAGACGAAGCACATTGTCAGTTTGTCGCGCATCGAAGAAGACAAATACGTTTGGCTCGACCGTTTCACGATCCGCAACCTGGAGCTTTTTAACTCGATCAACGAAGGGGCAAAAACACTGGTTCAGGTGATTGATAAAACGATTTCGCCGATGGGCGCCCGTTTGCTGAAACGCTGGATTGCCCTGCCGCTGAAAGAAATTGCAGCCATCAACAACCGACTCAATGTGGTGGAATATCTTGTGAAAGATGAAAGTCTGAAGGAAAACCTTGAAGAACACATTCGTCAGGTGGGTGATCTGGAACGCATTATCTCAAAGGTTGCAGTTGTGCGCATCAACCCGCGCGAAGTGATGCAGTTGAAACATGCACTTCAGGCCATTGCACCAATTAAGGAAATTTGCAGCCAAACCGACAGCCCCAATTTGAAACGTTTTGCTGAACAACTGAATCCCTGTGAATCGATCCGTACGCGCATTGAAAAAGAGATTCATCCTGATCCGCCAACTTTGGTCAACAAGGGAAGTGTAATTGCTTCGGGCGTTTCTCCGGAACTGGACGAATTGCGGTTGCTGGCCTTTTCAGGAAAAGATTACCTCGCAAAAA
>JAUYEQ010000353.1 GCA_030691295.1 Bacteroidota bacterium | reverse complement strand
GATTGAAAAGTTCCTTCATATTCTGAACCGGAAAATTATTGACTATTCCTCCATCGAATACAAGTGAGCCGTCAATTTCTATGGGCTTAAAATACAGAGGGAAAGTCATCGATCCCCGGATGGCCTCACCCAGGTCGCCTTGCCTTAAAACTACTTCCCGGTTGTTGTAAACATCGGTTGCAATGCAGAAATACGGAACAAAAAGGTTGTTGAAATCACCTTTACTAACTGCTGTCACGGCTGAAAACATTTCCATAAAAGCAAAATCAATTTGTTCTTCAGGAATTATATTGGTTGGGGGCAAAATTTTTAGTTTGTCTTCTTTTTTTAGCAGATTAAGTTCGAGCCATGAAGGATCTTCTTCGAGTTTCAAAAAATAATACCTGTATTCTTCCTGAATTCGCCCTGTTGACCAAAACTTAAACTGTTCCGATTTAAAAAGCTGTTCCATTTCACCGGTTGAATAGCCTGCCGCATAAAGTCCACCCACAATGGCTCCCATGGAAGTTCCGGCAATGTAGTCGATGGGTATCCCGTTTTCTTCAAGCGCTTTAATAACCGCAATGTGCGCAAGGCCTTTTGCCCCTCCGCCGCTTAAAACCAGACCAACCTTTTGAGCATTTGATGAAAAGGTACCAATGGAAAGAATAAAAAAAAGCAAGAAAAATCGTCTCATGGCCAGCGCAATTTACGTGACAAGGCTAAGCCCAAATATAATAAATTACTAAACAATAATAAATAAGAAAACGTTAAATTTTGAAAGAATAAGTCCCATCCACCCCACAACTTGGAACTTGAAACCTGAAACTTGAAACTTTGTTATGGTTCCACTTTGTGCTTGAGCGATTGAAAACCTTCTCCAAGTATTTCGTGCGTATCCATTACTGTGATGAATGCATCAGGATCAATGGTGCTGATGTATTCTTCAAGAATCGCTACTTCGCGCCGGCTTACGATGGTGTAAATAATGTGCTTGTCTTCTCCGGTGTACATGCCGGTTCCTTTCAGGTAAGTGCCGCCCCGCTCAAGGTCAACCAATAGTTTATGCCTGATATCCTCATGCTTTTCTGAAATAATCATCAAAGCTTTGTTGTAGTCGCTACCCTCGAGCACAAGGTCAATTGCCCGGCCCGTGATGTAAATTACCACCCATGAATAAAGCGGAATTTGCCAGTCTTTGAATGCTACCAGGCTGAGCAAAACAATGGTCGAATCAACATAAATCATGAGTTGACCGAGTTGCATCCGGGTCTTTTTGGCGATTATCATGGCAATAATGTCCGATCCTCCTGAAGTTGCGCGCGATTTGAAAATTAATCCAAGTCCGAAACCGACCAAAACGCCACCAAAAACGCACGAAAGCAAAATGTCTGGAACCAGTGGTGCATAACCATCGACACGCATATAAGTAATGGCATCCATAAAAACAGATGAAAGTATAAAACCAACTACTGTTTTGATGCCGAAACGTGGTCCAAGTATTTTTATTCCGGCAATGGTAAGCGGAATATTCAGTACCAAACCGAACAAACCAATCGGGATTCCATCCGGCCAAAACGAAAACATACCCACGGTCATGTAATGAACTACGATAGCAATTCCGTAAACTCCGCCGGGAACAATGCGGTGAGGCGAAATAAAATAAACAAACCCGACCGCCAGAATAAAGGCGCCAATTACAATCAGACTGTAATCTTTAAACCATTTCAGGCTAAATACTTTGTCGTTTGGAAGAAAGGTCATGTTGAGGATTTTAAATTGAAGTCGCAAAGGAACATAGGAAATTCGGGAAAACCTTTGATTTTTATCAGATAACAAACAACCGTTCAATAAAGAAGTGAAAGCGACTTTTAACCCACATTGCAGCAAAAAACCTCCAATTCACCTAATTTTCAGTTAAATTCACCTTTTTTCGGGTTATTTTCATTATGCAGTGTTTTTAAGTTACTGATAATCAATCATGATATTTTTCCGGATCCGAAAAAAGTC
>JAUYEQ010000148.1 GCA_030691295.1 Bacteroidota bacterium | reverse complement strand
TGGGTTATAAAGCGATGATCACCGAAGGGGCACGACATATTCTCGGCTGGAAATCGCCAAATTTCCTGTATGTAAACGCAATAAACCCAAGATTGAAAGTGCTGATGCGCAATTTTAAACTGAGCGACGATCTGGCTTTCCGCTTTTCAAATCAAGGGTGGAATGAATATCCGTTAACTGCAGAAAAATATGTGGGATGGTTAAAAAGTATGGGTAAAGATGAAATATTCAATATCTTTCTCGATTACGAAACATTTGGCGAGCACCAGTCTGCAGAAACCGGCATATTTAAGTTTATGGAGCAATTGCCTGATGCCGTTTTCAAAAACTCAAAGATAACATTTGCCACTCCTTCCGAAATCGCGGCTAAATTCCAGCCCGTTTCAATTGTTAGTGTTCCGCTACCCATTTCGTGGGCTGATGAAGAACGAGACCTGTCGGCCTGGCTGGGCAATGAACTTCAGGATGAGGCATTCAATAAAGTATATGAACTAGCCGGACGCATGAGCAGGGTTACAGATAGTGCCATGATAAAAGACTGGAATTATTTGCAGGCCAGCGACCATTTTTATTACATGTGTACCAAGTTCTTTTCCGATGGCGAAGTTCACAAGTATTTCAATCCCTATGAAAGTCCCTATGAAGCATTTATCAATTACATGAATGTATTGAGCGATTTCAAGTTAAGGCTAAACACGTTTGCTCCTGAAAGCAAATCGCAACTGGAAATTGCAGGGCTAAATAAAATTCTGGAAGAGAAAGAAGCCAAACTTAAAAAATATGAAGCAGAAATCATCTCACTGCAAACAAAACAAACTGTTCAGCGTTCTGTAAGTTCAGTTAAAACTGTAAAAGAAAAATCCCCCGGTAAGAAAAAATAGTAGTTATTTATTAAATCATTCAATTGTGGATCAACCAGTTTGGAAAAAATTATTTGTTGAATCAAATATTCCGGAAAAATTATCATCGTTAAAAGAATTAAGCCGCAACTTGTGGTGGGTGTGGAATACAGAAGCGCGCGAGTTGTTTCAGTACATAGATGCCGAATTATTTGAAGTATGTGAGCACAATCCCATTTTATTGCTCGAAAAAGTAAGTTATCAGCGTTTTCTTGAACTTGAAAATGATGCAAGTTTTTTGCTTCAGATGGGCAAAGTATCGAATTTGCTTCAAACATACCTGGCTGACAGAAAATCTCTTTCCGGCCCGTCTATAGCATACTTCAGCATGGAATATGGCCTGCACGACAGCCTGAAAATTTTCTCAGGTGGTTTGGGCATTCTTGCAGGCGATTACCTTAAAGAAGCCAGCGACTCGAAAGTTAACCTTACCGGTGTCGGACTCCTTTACCGTTACGGTTACTTCCGGCAGAATATTTCGATTACCGGCGAGCAAATGTCTCATTACGATGCGCAGGAGTTTTCGAAGATACCTGTTCAGCCTGCATTTGACCAAAATGGTGAATGGGTGAATGTTCAGGTCGATTATCCCGGCAGAACTGTAACCGCCCGTGTTTGGCAGGTTAATATTGGATCTGTCAGGCTTTTTCTTCTTGATGTGGATTTTGATGCCAATTCAGATGAGGATCGTTTTGTAACGCATCATTTATATGGCGGCGATAATGAAAACCGGCTGAAACAGGAAATATTACTTGGCCTTGGAGGTATTCGTGCACTTAAAAAGCTTGGTATTGAAGCTGATATTTATCATTGTAACGAAGGACATGCTGCAATGATTGGCCTTGAAAGGATGAAAGTTCTGGTTGAAAAGAAATCATTGAAGTATTTGGAAGCAAAAGAAGTCGTAAGAGCTTCAACTTTGTTTACAACACATACGCCTGTACCTGCCGGACATGATTCATTTCATCAGGATCTTTTCAAAAGGTACATGGAAAGTTACCCACAGTCAATAGCAATTACCTGGGATGAGTTCATCAGTTTGGGTAAAGCCAACCCGTATGAAGATCATTTCAATATGAGTTATCTGGCTTGTAACCTTTCGCAGGGAATAAACGGCGTTAGCCGCCTGCACGGTGATGTATCCAAGGATATATTCCGACCATTGTACGAAGGATATCTTGCAGAAGAAATCAACATCGGTTACGTTACCAATGGTGTGCATTACGCAACCTGGGTAGCAAAGGAATGGAGAGATCTTCATCATAAATATTTTGGTCCTAAATTTCCGGAAGAGCAACTTAATTTTGACCTTTGGGATAATATTTACCAGGTTCCTGATGAAGAAATCTGGAACATGAAACAAAATCTTCGCCTGAAAACGATAGGGTTTATCAAACAGCGGTTTACTAATAACTGGATTAATAGGAATGAAAATCCGAAGCAGATTAATGAGGTGCTGGGTAAATTGAACCCTTACGCGCTCACAATTGGTTTTGCAAGGCGTTTTGCAACTTATAAAAGAGCACATTTATTGTTCCGTAACCTCGATCGTTTGTCGAAACTCGTGAATGATCCGGCACGTCCTGTTCAGTTTATTTTTGCCGGAAAAGCACATCCTGCCGATAAAGCCGGTCAGGATTTAATAAAATACATTGTTGAAATTTCAAAACGTCCGGAGTTCATCGGTAAAATCCTGTTTGTTCAGAATTACGACATGAACCTGGCTAAAATGATGCTGCAAGGCGTCGATATTTGGATGAACACTCCAACCCGCCCACTCGAAGCATCGGGTACCAGCGGCGAAAAAGGTGTGATGAACGGAACCATTCATTTCTCGGTACTCGACGGATGGTGGGTAGAAGGTTACAAAAAGGATGCTGGTTGGGCGCTTTCGCAGGAAAACACCTACGATGTAAACGAACTGCAGGATGAATTGGATGCAGAAACCATTTACAATATTTTTGAAGAAGAAATTTTACCGGCATTTTATACACGAAATATCAAAGGCGTTCCGGAAAAATGGGTGTCTTATATCAAGAACACATTTGCTCAGGTAGCTCCAAATTTCACCACTGCCCGCATGATACGCGATTATCAGGACCGGTTTTATAACCCACAGGCCAAACGTTCTGCAAGGTTAAATGCTTTCGACTATACGTTGGCCAAAGAAATTTCAGAATGGAAAATCAATGTTTCATCGGTATGGGATCAGATTGAAGTGAAGAGTGTACAAATGACTGACGGAATTACCAATGTATTGAAAATTGGCGATAATTATCCGGCACAGGTGGTGGCCGATCTGAAAGGATTGAACCCACAGAATGTAGGTATTGAAATGGTTATTACCGAGCATGGAAACGATGACGCTGTTGAGCTGGTGGATTGCCTTCAGTTTGACATCGAAAAAATCGAAGGATCCATCATCACTTATAAGTTGAATCTCCAATTAATGAATGCAGGTGCATTTAGTTATGCCATCAGGATGTATCCGAAACATGAGGAATTGCCTCACCGCCAAGATTTCCATCATTTAAAATGGGTGCAGTAATTGAACATTATAGAACATAGAAAAAGGTAGCGGACAGCTGCCTTTTTTGTTTTTGGAAGGACTCCTATTCTTTTGTAAAAGTTAGAATTCCCGTTCTGATTTTTATCCACACCTTTGTTCCTTTATTCTGATCAATGAAAAAATACCTTTCCCAAACT
>JAUYEQ010000136.1 GCA_030691295.1 Bacteroidota bacterium | reverse complement strand
CTGCTTAAATCAACCAGCTTGTCGGTTAGCGAAATCATCGACCACACCGGTTTTGCCAGCCGTACCCATTTCTACGATCTGTTCAACAAGGCTTTTGATTGTTCACCTTCAGACTACAGGAAGAAAAGAAAGATATATTGATTCACAACTCACCCCGAAGTCCGCAGGCGGCCTTCCCCCCTCTCTTTAAAAAAGAGAGGGGGAGAGCATCGAACGATGCGACGGGGTGAGTAAACATTTACAATATATATCTATTCCCTTTCTATAATTACCCATATAAACATTATAGAACCAAAAGTTCTCACTCAGGAGCAATTCTCGTTTTCAGAAAAAATTATCTCCGGATGGATCTGTTTTCCGGAAAACTGTCCGAATTTTCAACATTCACACGCATTTGTACTATACCGGACAAGATCGGGAACAGGGCGGACACAAGTCCGGTTCTATGAGATGTAGCTTTGCTGCACTCTAAATAGAACTAATTATGGATATTGCTCAACGATTCTCCCAAAACCCACTAATTCGTCCTGCCGATCTGAAGCCAGGTATTGAAGGAATGGAAATTCTTTGCCTGCTCAACCCGGGCGTATTTCAATTCGAAGGGAAAATCTGGTTGCTGCTTCGCGTTGCCGAAAGACCCAAACAGATTGAAGGCAAAATCAGTTTCCCTGTATATAATAGTAAAGGAAATATTGAAATTCTAAGTTTCGATACGAATGATCCCGATTTGGACGCTTCAGATCCGCGGGTGATCAACTACAAAAAGAAAGATTACTTAACCACACTTTCATACCTGCGATTGGTTTGCAGCGACGACGGAATTCATTTTTCGGAACCCGATGGTTATCCGCCTATTTTTGGGAAAGGCGAACTAGAAACTTTCGGCATTGAAGACTGCCGTGTTGCCACTATGGAAGATGGTTTTAGCCTTTCATATACCGAAGTGTCTGAATTTGGGGTAGGCGTTGGATTGATCCGCACCAAAGACTGGAAGAATTTTGACCGCAAAGGCATGATTTTTCCACCACACAACAAGGATTGCGCCCTTTTCGATGAAAAAATAAACGGAAAATATTACGCTTTGCACCGTCCAAGTAGTCCTGAACTGGGTGGAAATTATATCTGGCTGGCCGAGTCGCCCGACCTGATTCACTGGGGGCAACACAAATGTATAGCTACTGTGCGACCTGACAGTTGGGATTCGAAACGTGTAGGAGCTGGCGGAGCACCCATCAGGACAGAAGAAGGCTGGCTCGAAATTTATCACGGCGCCAATAGCGACCACCGTTATTGCCTGGGAGCCTTGTTGCTTGACATCAACGATCCATCGAAAGTACTTGCCCGCAGCGTTGAACCCATTATGGAACCCATTGAAATCTACGAGCAAACCGGATTTTTCGGGAATGTGGTGTTTACCAACGGCCATTATGTGAAAGGCGACGATATCTTCATGTATTACGGTGCAAGCGACGAAGTGATTTGCGGCGCGAAGCTCTCTATCTCAAAGATACTTTCAACACTCATTTAACAGCAAATTCCTGCAATGATAGCAAAACTGACTGCCGAATTTCGTTTTTTCCTTTCAATGCCCCACAATATGCGGGTATTGCTCATTACCAATATGTTGTACGCGTTGGTTTTGCCTGTTGTCGAGATATTTATGGCAGCCTACATTATGCGCTATTTTGCCGATACCAGGTATGTGGCCATCTTTCAGGTCGCCATGTACACGGGCATCATCATCACTTCGCTGGCAAACGGATTTTTGCTGAAGAGTTTCAAAGTTGCACATCTGTATAGTTTTGGTATTCTGTTGAGCGGTGTGTCGATGGTGGCAATGATGTTTGTAAAAGACATTAAGCTTTTTGGGTTGATCGTTTCAGGAACCATGATTGGCGCATCTGCCGGATTTTTCTGGACCAACCGATACCTGATGGCGCTGAATACCACCAAAGATGAAAACCGGAATTACTTTTTTGGGCTCGAATCGTTCTTTTTTACCATCGCTAACATTACTATTCCATTGATCATTGGCACTTTGCTTGCTTCTATCGATGGGATGAAGATTCTCGGAATCGTATTCGACATTTACAAAGGCTATCAAATTGTAACAATCTTTGTTTTTGTGATTACCATACTGGCCGTTATTTCACTGGCACGTGGCAAATTCGAAAACCCGGTGCAGAAAGATTTTCTCTATTTCCGCTTCGACCGGCTTTGGAACAAACAGATTTTACTGGCATTTCTGAAAGGACTTGTTCAGGGATTTCTGGTAACCGCTCCGGCCATGCTGATTATGAAATATGTGGGGCAGGAAGGTTCGCTTGGACTGATTCAGGGAATCAGCGGAGGATTGACTGCCATTTTGATTTATTTGCTGGGTCGGTTTGCCAAGCCGAAACACCGCATTCTGATTTTCGGGTTTGGGATTGCGCTCTTCCTGATCGGAACCATCGTCAACGGTATCGAACTGTCTATGTTTGGAGTGATGGTTTTTGTACTGTGCAAGGTGTTTTTCCAGCCACTGCACGATCTGGCTTATTATCCGATTATGATGAAGGTGATCGATGTGGTTTCGAAACGCGAAAACCGCAATCAGTACGCCTATATCCTCAACCACGAGTTTGGCCTTTATGCCGGCAGGGTTGGCGGATTGGGATTATTCATCTTCCTTGCATTTTACGTTTCCGAAAGCTTTGCACTACGCTACTCACTAATTATCGTGGCAGTACTTCAAATGCTTTCTATCCCTCTTGCTAAAAACATCATGAAAGATTCATATACTGTAACCAAATGAAAAAAATAACTTTTAAAATATTAGCGCTGGCCTTGCTGGCAGGATTCTTTTCCTGCAGCACACAATTGGGAGAACCGGTGGTTCAGACTTCTTTGCTGCGGATCGAACAGATGCCGGATATGCCTCAGCCCCTGAAAATTATCGATTGGAAGAAAAAAACAATGCTGTTTGACAGCCTTGCATACAATTTCAATCCAAATGAGGGCTACGAACCGTTAATCTGGCTCGACAGTTCCAGACGAAATATTGATCAGGTGACCTACGGGCTTTACACCGTGATTGGCGATGTACGTCAGGGGCCGAAAAACTATAACGGAGAATTTCATGAAGCGCTTACCACATACAATTCGCTGATAAGTGCAGGGCTGATGGGAATTGACAAAACCAATCAGCATGGGTTCAACTTCGTGAAAATGTCTCAAAACTATTTCAACAGCGATACCAATTGGAATATTGTGATGAACAATACTAATCCTGAAGTGGCAATGGCCGGTGGTGGTTACGGCCGCGACTGGTGGTACGATGTTTATCCGAATGTACTGTATTACGGTGTCGCGGCGCTTTTCCCGGATGTTGAAAACACTGAATTCATTCAACGGAAGGTAGCTGAACAATTCTACAAAGCAGACTCTGTCCTGAACGGAAATTACGATTATTCCTATTTCGATTATGCGCAGATGAAGGGCATGATTAACCACATTCCGCTTCAACAGGACATTGCCGGCGGACATGCCTGGATATTGTATTCGGCTTACTATAAATTCGGTGACAAGCGCTACCTCGATGGAGCGAAAAGTGCAACCGAAGCTTTGCTCAGCCAAAAAGAAAGCCGCTTTTACGAAATGCTGCTCCCCTTCGGAACATATACTGCCGCCCGGCTCAATGCAGAACAGGGAACCAGTTACGATGTAACCAAAATGCTGAACTGGATGTTTGACGGCTGCCAGAACAAAGAAGGGCGTTACGGATGGGGTGTGATTGCCGAAAAATGGGGCGATTTCGATGTTTCAGGACTTCAGGGAAGTATTACCGATGGAGGAGGATATGCATTTTTTATGAATTCAGTGGCCATGGCCTGGCCACTGTTGCCAATGGTAAAATACGAACCTCAATATGCACAAACAATCGGCAAATACATGCTGAATCTGGTCAACGCATCGCGTTTATTTTATCCTGACGAGGTTGACGATGCCCACCAGCTTCTTCCTGAATTGAAAAACCTGACGCAGGGAATTATCGGCTACGAAGGTCTCCGAAAAGTGGATGATTACAACAAACCTGAATTGAAGGGGATCACACCTGTTTCAACCGGCGACGGACCAAAATGGACAGCCGGTCAGCCAAAGGAAACAATGTTCAGTCTTTACAGTACCTCAATCGTTGGAATTTTCGGAGCCATTGTAAATACAACCGATGTCGAAGGAATTCTGGCGCTCGATTGCAATGTGACCGACTTTTACGCAGATAACATATACCCGCAATACCTCTATTATAATCCTTATGGAAACGATACAACAGTAACCTATTCAGCAGAAAAAAGCGTGGACCTGTTTGATGTGGTCTCGAAAACATACCTGGCAAAAGCAGGCGAAGGAAAGGTGAAAATTAAGTTGCCTGCCGGAAAGGCTGCGCTGGTTGTCGTACTTCCGGCCGGAACGAAACTAACATCAGATGGATCAAAAATAAAAGCCGGGAATGTGGTAATCGCTTATAAATAAACTCAAAGACCGCTGAATTATAAAATCTATCAAAACTGACAAAATGACACGACTGCTATTATTAATGATGATGATGATTTCGTTCACTGTAACTCTGTTTGCACAACGTACAGTCGAAGGAACTGTAAGCGATTCCAAATCAGGAGAAAGCCTGATTGGTGTGGCGGTTATGATCAAAGGAACTACAACAGGCACAATCACCGGCATTGACGGCAAGTACCGTCTGGTATCGGATCAATTGACTGCTGAATCGGTAATTCTATATTCGTACATGGGTTTCACATACTCAGAACAAATTACTGGCGACCGCGCTGTGATTGATGTAGCGCTTGTTCCGGAGGATATCATGCTGAATGAGATGGTTGTGATTGGATACGGTGCAGTAAAAAAACGCAGTGTTCTGGGAGCTGTTGCCAAAGTAAACAACAAAGATCTTACTGCATTGCCGGTTTCGGATGTCGCACAAGCCTTGCAGGGTCGTGCGGCCGGGGTGCAGGTTACACAAAATACAGGTGCTCCCGGAGAAGGGGTTTCGGTTCGTATTCGTGGCTCAGGTTCAATCAATTCCAGCAACGACCCGCTTTATATCGTCGATGGAATTCCAACCAGCGATGCTTTGAAAATTCTTTCGCCCGGTGATATCGAAAATATTACGGTACTGAAAGATGCTTCGGCTTCGGCCATTTATGGTTCGCGTGCCAACAACGGGGTGGTGCTTATCACCACAAAAAAAGGAGTTAAAGGTAAAACCAAAGTCACTTATCGCGGACAGACGGGCTTTCAGCAAGCTGCCAATCTCACCAGGATGGTCAATACCACCGATTATGTGACCATTTACAATGAAGCTGCCACCAACGACAATGCCTTTCTGCCCGAGTCGTTGCACCGCGGCCTTATTACGCCTGATGATGCCGCAAAATTTTCGAACGTGAACTATGTAAAAGAACTGCTTCAACCGGCACCGATCAATTCGCACGAAATTTCACTTTCAGGAGGAAATGAAACAACCAATTTTATGATTTCCACTTCGCTTTTCGATCAGAAGGGAATAGTAAAAGGAAGCGGTTATTCCCGCGGAACGATCAGGTTGGATGTGAATACCGAAGCCAGTAAATGGCTGACCGTTGGGGTAAATATGCTGGCCGGAGTTTCAAGCAACGACATGATTGGAAGTTCGGGCGATGGTGCAGGTGGCAATGGCGGAAGTGTCGTCAGATATGCATTTTTCCGCAATCCGGCTATTCCCGTCCGGTTTGAAGATGGAAGATTTGTTGACCGTCCTGCCGAATATTTTGGCGCACAAAAATACGATTCGTTCCTGGGCGATGGGTACAATCCAATCGGCATGAGCGCTTTAAACGACAACAACCGCAAGGATGACAGTTATATGGGCAAGGCATATTTCATTGCCAAAATAACTCCTGAATTAAAATTTACCACCAATGTGGGTGTTGATTACCGCAATTCATTCAGCCGCCGTTTTTCACCGACCTGGGGAACTTTGGATCGTATCAATGCCAAAAATGGACTGAGTATTGGCAGTGAGCAAATTGCGAACCTATCGGTGAATAACCTGCTCAATTATGACATCCAAATCGGTGAATTGCATACCGTTTCGGCAATGCTTGGGTTCGAAGCCATTAAAAACAGCGGAAAAGGACTTTATTCGAGCGACATGGATTTTCCGGTAGAACAAAAGGAACTGATTTATATCGGGAACGGACTTGGAATCAAAATGAGCAGTCAAAATGAATATGCTTCAACACTTGCATCGATTTTCGGCAGAATCAACTATGATTACAAAGGAAAGTACTACTTATCAGGAACACTGAGAAGGGATGGTTCTTCCAGGTTTACAGGCGACAACAAATGGGGAACTTTCTACTCCTTTTCAGCCGGATGGATATTGAAACAGGAAGGTTTCCTTCAGGATGTTTCATGGCTTTCAAATCTTAAACTTCGTGCCGGCTATGGTGGCGTCGGAAACCAGGATGTCGGCCTTTATGCTGATAAGGACAGGATTTCGCCCTACTACAACTATGCTTTTGGCAATATCTCCAACAGCGGTTATGCACAATCAGCCCTCGGAAACGAAAACCTGAGATGGGAAACCAGCTACCAGTACAATGCTGGTTTGGATGCTGAATTTTGGAAGGGTGCTCTGGCATTTTCCATCGACTATTATTACAAAGTAACAGAAGATATGCTGGTAAAGGCGTCCAATCCGCCATCAACCGGATATGCCGAAGCTGCCTGGATCAACAGTGGTTCGGTATTGAACAACGGGATTGAGCTTGAAGCAACATACCGCAAAAACAAGAAGGATTGGGGCTACTCAATCGGTGGAAACCTTGCTTTTGTGCGCAACGAAGTACTCAAACTGGAGGCGCCACTCTACGGCGGACGGGTTGAATCGGGCATCGATGCGACACAAACTGCGGCTGGGCATCCGATCGGTTCGTTTTACATGCTCGAAATGGAGGGCATATTTCAGAATGAAACCGATGTATTGCTTTCATCATTTCAGGGAGGTAGCATTCGCCCCGGCGATGTAAAATACAAGGACAATAACCCTGACGGAACAATTGACAACCTCGACCGGGTCTATCTGGGCAGTGCAATTCCATGGCTGACCGGCGGACTTAATCTGGCGGCAAACTATAAAAACTTCGACATCAGCATTTTTGGCCAGGGTGTGTATGGAAACAAAATCTATTCACAGGTGAATCAGGATA
>JAUYEQ010000129.1 GCA_030691295.1 Bacteroidota bacterium | reverse complement strand
ATTCAGCGTAACTATCTGATTTTATATGCAATAAAATTTTAAAAACTGATGATTCAGAAACTTTCGGATGGCAGTGAGAAATGTTATTGCGGGAGTGGTTTAAAATATAAAAAATGCTGTGGAAAACTGAATCAATAACACCAGCAGCTAATAAATAGTCCTTCCTGTGGTCGGCATGACGCAACTCGAAGTCCCGGTTGATCTAACCTTCGACTAAGTTCAACACAACACACATTCCGCGCATCTGCTGTGAACTATTGACTTCCCACCCCAGAAATTGATCACGAACACCCCTTATAGCGATCAAATTCGGTGTTTCTTACTTAAATTCATTTTAAATAACGGATCATTCCGGCGTAAAATACTTTTTTGAAAAACAAGGTTAATTGTTCGATTTGCTTTGTCTGTCTGGTCTTCAGCGTGTAAATTAAATCTAATTGAACATTTTCGGTGTCATCGTGTCCTAACTCGAATCCTTCCCTTTTAAATGTCAGAAAAAGTTGCTTGATTTCTTTGGGTTGAATATCTATATTTGCTCCCCTTTGAAAGTTTTAAGCTGACAAATCAGTTCATTCGCTAAGTAGCGCTAAAAATAACAGGTATCACATTGGTCAATAATGGCATTTGATTGATGTGCCAAAATATTAAAGCAAATAAAACTAAGACAACTTATGACAGGTTACAAAATTATCGTACTCGCCAAACAAGTTCCCGATACGCGAAATGTTGGTAAAGATGCAATGAAAGCTGATGGAACTGTAAACAGGGCGGCTCTTTCTGCTATTTTCAATCCTGAAGATTTAAATGCGCTGGAACAGGCGCTGCGGATTAAAGACAGTTTCCCCGGAACAACAGTCACCATTTTAACGATGGGGCCGGGTCGTGCTGCGGAAATTATCCGTGAAGGAATGTTTCGTGGTGCCGATGATGGAATATTGCTCACCGACCGTGCTTTTGCAGGTTCAGACACACTGGCCACCAGCTATGCACTTGGGCAAACACTCAAGAAAATCAAGGATTTCGACATTATCATTGCCGGTCGTCAGGCCATTGATGGCGATACCGCACAGGTTGGGCCTCAGGTTGCCGAAAAACTAGGACTTCCGCAGGTTACGTATGTCGAAGAAATTAAATTCATCGAAAACGGACGGGTAGTAGCCAAGCGCAGACTCGAAAGTGGTGTGGAAGTTGTTTCGTGCCCAATCCCGCTGGTAATCACCGTTAACGGAACAGCACCCGACTGCCGTGCGCGCAACGCAAGGTTGCTGATGAAATACAAACATGCAAAAACCGTTTCCGAACTTCAGAATTCAAACGAAGATTATTTGCATCTCTATAATGAACGGGCTTATTTGAATATTCAGGAATGGACAGTGAATGATATTGAATCGGTTCCCACTGAATTGGGATTGTCAGGTTCTCCTACGAAGGTGAAAACCATTGAGAATGTAGTTCTTCAGTCAAAAGGAGCAAAAGTTATTTCCTCTTCTGATGTTGACATCGAGGAATTGATGAAAGATTTAATTGATAGTCACACAATTGGTTAACTTATAAGAAGTAAATATATGAACAGCATTTTTGTTTATTGCGAAATAGAAGACGGGCAAATTGCCGAGGTTAGCCAGGAGTTGCTGACCAAAGGAAGGAGTCTGGCCACCGAACTGAATTGTAATCTGGAAGCAATTGCGATCGGTCATCAGCTTGAAGGCATCGAGAAAAATATCATCCCATACGGCGTCGATGTATTGTATATTGCCGACGATAAAAGATTAGCTCCGTATGCAACATTGCCACATACTTCAATAGTGGTTAAATTATTTGAAGAACAGAAACCTCAGATTGCACTGATGGGCGCTTCCTCGATTGGCCGAGATCTGGGTCCGAGGGTTTCATCAGCTTTGCACAGCGGTTTAACTGCCGATTGTACCAGTCTGGTTATCGGCAACCATGAAGATAAAAAGCAGGGGAAAGTTTACGAGAACCTTTTGTACCAGATTCGTCCGGCTTTTGGTGGTAATATTATTGCAACCATTATCAATCCTGACTGTCGCCCTCAAATGGCCACGGTTCGCGAAGGCGTAATGAAAAAGGAAATTCTCGATCCGAAATACAAAGGTAAAGTAGTCAAGCTCGATGTGTCAAAATATGTAAGCGATACCGATTTTGTAGTTGAAATCATTGAGCGGCACATGGAAAAGAGCAAAGTGAACATCAAAGGCGCCGGAATAATTGTAGCCGGTGGTTACGGAATGGGGTCGAAGGAAAATTTCAGGCTCTTGTATGAGTTGGCTGAAGTTCTTGGCGGAGAAGTAGGCGCCTCGCGTGCTGCGGTTGATGCCGGATACACCGATCATGAACGCCAAATCGGCCAGACCGGGATTACTGTTCGTCCTAAACTATACATTGCCTGCGGAATTTCCGGACAAATCCAGCATAGGGCAGGAATGGAAGAATCTGCTCAGATCATCGCCATCAATACTGATCCCGAAGCGCCGATCAATATGGTTGCCGATTATGTGATCAACGGCGATGTTGCTGAAATCATTCCAAAAATGATCAAGTTTTATAAAAAGAATTCAAAATAAATAGCCTCCCCCCAACCCCCTCCCAAGGAGGGGGAGCAAGGATGCTTCGATTTAAATAATTAGTTAACCAAAGCCTTGCCGAAAAAATCCCTCCCCTTGGGGGAGGTTAGGAGGGGCTCTTTAAATAAACACAATGGCAAATTATTATACTGACAATAAAGAACTGAAATTTCATCTTCAACATCCATTGATGGAGAAGATCGTTCGGTTGAAAGAAAGAAATTTCACAGAAAAAGAAAAATACGATTTTGCCCCGATGGATTACGAGGATGCTTTCGATAGTTTCGATAAAGTATTGGAAGTAGTTGGCGAAATTTGTGGCGACATTGTTGGTCCAAATGCTGAAAGTATTGATGCGGAGGGCCCTCACGTGGTTGATGGCCATGTTGTATATGCCAAAGGAACTGAAATCAACATCGATGCCCTGCGCAAAGCTGGTCTGATGGGGATGTCTCTGCCGCGCAAATACGACGGATTAAACTTTCCGAACGTACCTTATATTATGGCTGCGGACATTGTTTCGCGCGCCGATGCAGGTTTTGTGAACATCTGGGGACTTCAGGATTGTGCTGAAACAATCAACGAATTTGCTTCCGAAGAGCAAAAGGCCAAATACCTTCCACGGGTTTGCGGGGGAGAAACCATGGCAATGGACCTTACAGAACCTGATGCAGGATCTGATTTGCAGGCCGTTCAGTTGAAAGCTACCTGGGATGAAAAGAAACAAGTTTGGTTGCTCAACGGTGTGAAACGCTTTATTACCAATGGCGATGGAGATATTTCATTGGTTTTGGCGCGTTCAGAATCAGGAACCAAAGATGGTCGCGGATTGTCGATGTTTATCTACGACAAGCAAAACGGTGGCGTAACAGTTCGTCGTATTGAGCACAAAATGGGTATCATCGGTTCTCCTACCTGTGAATTGGTATTCAAAAATGCTCCCGGAGAATTGGTCGGAGATCGTAAAATGGGTCTGATTAAATATGTAATGGCCCTTATGAACGGTGCCCGCCTTGGAATAGCTGCCCAATCGGTGGGAATTTGTGAGGCAGCTTACCGCGAAGCGTTGAGCTATGCAAAAGAACGTATGCAGTTTGGCAAAGCCATTATCCGTTTCCCCGCCGTTTATGAAATGCTTTCGACAATGAAGGCAAAACTGGATGCTGCACGCTCTTTATTATACGAGACTGCCCGTTTTGTAGATATGTACAAGGCATACGCCTACATTGCGGAAGAACGTAAGCTGGATAAAGCCGAGCGTGATGAAATGAAGATGTATCAGAAATTGGCTGATATTTATACGCCTTTGGTAAAAGGGATGGCCAGCGAATACAGCAACCAGCTTGCTTACGATGCTATTCAGATTCATGGCGGTTCCGGTTTTATGAAGGATTATCCGGTTGAGCGTATTTACCGCGATGCCCGCATTACTTCCATTTACGAAGGAACTACCCAGTTGCAGGTGGTGGCAGCCATCAGAGGCGTTACAACCGGCGCCTATTTAAACCAGATCAGGGTGTATGAAGCCGAAAAGGTTTCTCCTGAACTTCAATATATGCGCCGCACACTGATTATCCTTACAGATGATTACGAACAGGCTGTTAAAAAGGTAACAGGAATGGACGACAACGAGTTTGTTGACTTTCACGCGAGACGTTTGGTAGAAATGGCAGGTCACATCGTCATGAGTTATCTACTTTTGCTCGACACCAATCGTGATGCATCTTTCCTGAAATCGGCAAAAAATTACATCAGTTTCGCAAAAGCGCAAGTTAAAGCGAACGCCGAATTTATACGTTCATCTGAATTGAGCGACCTTGGAATGTACAAATACGAGATGCAATAAGACGTTTTATTCCTTCAATAAATCTAAAAGGCTGCCTATGGGTGGCCTTTTTCATTTAAATCAGGTCGTCATCTTTAATTTTTCCTGAAAAGTTGGTCGCTGTAACTTGCTGAAGGTGAGAATATAGGATATCAAGGTCAGAATTTTGTAACATTTTTGTGATTTTTTATTTGGAAACGTTGATTCTGCCTTTATCTTTGCGACCGCTTTCAAAGGAAAGTTTGTTATCCGGCAACGGGGG
>JAUYEQ010000351.1 GCA_030691295.1 Bacteroidota bacterium | reverse complement strand
CAGAAAAAAAATTGACGCAACCTTTGAGCAGGCTGTCGATCGCGTAAAAGAATTACTGGAGATTGAAGGTTTTGGTGTATTGTCGGAGATCAATTTGCACGAAAAACTGAAAGAAAAACTGGATGTTGATTTCCGCAGATATACAATTATTGGAGCGTGAAACGCAGCATACGCATTCAAAGCGCTGCAGCTCGAAGACAAAATTGGCACGATGCTACCATGCAATGTGGTAGTTCAGGAAGTGAAAAAAAATGTGATTGAAGTGGCTGCTGTTGATCCTATTGCCTCCATGATGGCCATTGAAAACGCAGACCTTGCCAAAATTGCCGCCGAAATCAAAGTAAAACTTGAACGGGTTATTGAATCATTGCATGATGGGGTTGAATCATTTGGGTTGGTTTGATTATACTCTGCGGGCGACTTTGAGCTCACCAGCTAAGTAGATCCTTCAACCTTTCCGAAGGGTTGCTTTTACGAAAAATCATAATATTTAACTCTCGGAAATGGAACTTTCAGAAGAAAAACTATATCGGAAGGCTTATTTGTTGAGCTTGTTCACCATTTTTTATAACCTGGTCGAAGGTATTGTGTCAATGCTATTGGGCTATGAAGATGAAACCCTTGCCTTGTTTGGATTTGGTGTTGACAGTTTTATCGAAGTAATGTCGGGCATTGGCATTGCCATTATGATACAGCGAATGAGGCAAAATCCGGCAAGTCAGAAAAGTGAGTTTGAAATGAACGCTTTAAAAGTAACAGGGACGGCGTTTTACCTGCTTTCTGCCGGTTTGCTGGTGGGTATCGTTTTATCACTCGTCAACAATCACAAGCCTGAAACAACCTTTTGGGGTGTAATCATTTCATTGATATCTATTGTAGTAATGGTTTGGCTGATGAATGCGAAAAAATCGACTGGAAATAAGCTCCACTCCGACCCCATTATTTCCGATGCCAATTGCACCAAAGTTTGCGTATATATGTCGGTTGTATTGCTGGTCTCAAGTCTGATTTATGAATTAACGGGTTTTGCTTATGCCGATGTTATTGGAGCAGCAGGATTGATTTACTTCTCATTTTTGGAAGGTAAAGAGGCTTTTGAAAAAGCGAAAGGGAAAAGCTGTGACTGCTGCAAACACGACGCCGCCACCTAAAATGTGGGATTCATGTAAGTTTTTTCCAAAATTGTGTAAAGCTTTTTGTTGGCAGGGTAATCACCTTTATCGTCTTTGAAATTGAATCTTTCACCTTAAAACAGAAAACATGAAAGCAAGTGATTTTAATCAGGACGAACGCGAAGGCAATACCATCAACGACCAAATGGATTCCTTCCATGTGGATACCGGAAACAATCATCAGGAAAATGGTTATCAAGTTGAAATCAGTTATCAATGCAAAATAAAATGCGAGGGCAACAAAGTGTATCACAAACCCGGGTACTGTCCTGACTGTAATATGAAACTTAATTCACTGGCATATCATGATGGACGGAATGAATAATAGCTGGGGAATGGAAAATGGATTGGGCTGGGGATTAATTATCGCCATTGCAATTCTCGTTGTCGTCATAGGAATATACATGAAGCTTAGGAAAAGGTAAGATACTGAAAATAATATCGCAGCAATTGGATAATATCATCAACTATGAATTTCTACATCAGGAATATGGTTTGTAACCGTTGCATCATGGCGGTGCAGCAGGTATTTGAAACTTTGGGGTACCCGCCGCTCCGAATTTCGCTGGGCAATGTGGAAACAGCAAATCCAATTAAGGGTGAAGATCTTGAAAAACTCAGGAAAGCGCTTGTGGAATATGGTTTTGAGTTGATTGACGATACCAAAAGCCGGATAATCGAAAAAATCAAAAATACCGTTGTTCAATCCATTCATCATAGCAACGAAGACCTGAAAATAAACTATTCTGAATACATAGAATCTCACCTGAACCGGGATTATGCCTATTTGAGCAGCCTTTTTTCAGAAATAGAAGGTACTACCATCGAGAAATATATCATCCTCCAGAAAATTGAGCGGGTGAAAGAATTACTGGTGTACGACGAATTAACCCTTAGTGAAATAGCTGATCATATGGGATATAGTAATGTAGCTTATTTATCGAACCAGTTTAAAAAGGTGACAGGATTGACGCCCAGTCATTTCAAACAGGTAAAAGAAAATAAGCGAAAACCTTTAGACGAAGTATAATACCGATTTGAGTTTGGATATATCACGATGTCGAACGTTCAATATGTAAAAAACAAGAGAAAATTCAGACACATTATAAATTCGTATATTTGTGATTTGTAAAACATGACAATATGAAAACGATTCTGTTGAAAGTCCCTGATGACTTTGATTTAAAGGAATATGATTATTCAATGATAATAGCCACTAAATTATACGAGGACGGCAAGTTATCTTCTGGACAAGCTGCTCAAATAGCTGGATTATCCAAAAGGACATTTATTGAATTGCTTGGCAGATATGGCGTCTCGGTTTTTAGTCGCTCTATATCTGACTTACACTCAGATATAGCCAATGCCTAGCATAGTAATTTCGGATACAAGTTGTTTGATTTTATTTCATAAGATCAGACATTTAAACCTACTACAGGAGGTATATGATAATATAATAACCACACCTGAGGTTGCAGACGAGTTTTCAGAAAATTTACCTGAGTGGATAAGGATTGAAAAAGTAAAGGATAAGAAATATCAAGAGTTCCTTGAGACCCAGGTAGATTTGGGAGAGGCAAGTGCAATAGCCCTGGCAAAAGAAATGGATAACCCATTACTTTTATTAGATGATTTGAAAGCAAGAAAATTGGCAGGAAAACTAAATCTAAAATACACAGGAACATTGGGTGTAATAAACAAAGCAAAACAATTGGGCGTAATAGATGCTATTCGTCCATTAATAGAAAGGATTTTACTTACTGATTTTCGGATTTCCGAAAATGTGGTAAATGAGTTACTAAAATTAAACAACGAGATTGCCCGTCCACAATAAACAAAACTGCATAACCTAAAAATCTTATAAATACTTCCGGGAATATCGTAACAAGCACCCGGTTTCCACGCTTTATCTTTGATGAAAAAATAAAGACATGGAAACTTCAGTAAAAAAGAACTTCCCGGTTACCGGTTTAAGCTGCGCATCATGCGCCATTAGTGTCGAGAGTATGCTTAAAGCGCAAGCAGGTGTGCTCGATGCATCCGTTAACTACGCAAACTCTTCGGCCTGGGTCGAATACACGCCCGAAACAGCCTCAGTCAATGATTTCAAATCGGCCATTCAGTCAATTGGTTACGACTTATTGATTGAAGAAGAAGGACATGACCATCAGGAGGAAATGCAACAGGCGCATTTCAAAAAACTCAAAACCAATACGCTTTGGGCAACCATCCTGGCATTTCCGGTGGTAGTAATTGCCATGTTCCTGATGGATATTCCCTATGCCAACTGGATCATGTTCATTCTGGCAACTCCGGTAATCGGTTGGTTTGGCAGGAGCTTTTTCATCAATGCTTTTAATCAGGCCAAACACGGCAAAGCAAACATGGATACGCTGGTTGCTTTAAGTACCGGAATCGCCTGGTTATTCAGCACCTTCAGCACCATTTTTCCTGAATTCTGGCACGATCGAGGCCAGCATGCCCACGTATATTTCGAGGCATCTGCCGTAATAATCGCCTTTATTCTGTTGGGTAAAGTGCTCGAAGAACGGGCTAAATCAAACACTTCATCGGCTATTAAAAAACTGATTGGATTACAACCGAATACCGTCAATCTGATTCGGGAGAATGGTCAGGAAATGGAAATACCGATTTCGCAGGTCGTTATTGGCGATAAAATTCGGGTTAAACCCGGCGATAAAATCCCTGTGGACGGTGAAATCATTTCCGGGTCATCATTTATCGACGAAAGTACCATAACCGGCGAATCACTTCCGGTTGAAAAGGAAAAGGGCGGAAAGGTGTTTGCCGGAACCATCAACCAAAAAGGAAGCTTTGCATTCGTAGCTCAAAAGGTGGGTGGCGAAACCATTCTTGCTCAGATCATTAAAATGGTTCAGCAGGCACAGGGAAGCAAACCTCCCGTTCAAAAACTGGTCGATCAAATTGCCGGAATATTTGTTCCCGTAGTGCTGGCGATTTCAGTATTGACCTTTGCAATCTGGATGATTTTTGGCAGTGAAGATGCCATCACTCAGGCATTGTTGGCGATGGTTTCGGTACTGGTAATTGCCTGTCCGTGTGCGCTTGGACTAGCCACACCCACCGCCATCATGGTTGGTATGGGCAAAGGTGCCGAAAACGGAATCCTGATTAAAGATGCAGAAAGCCTAGAATTAACGCATAAAGTGAACGCGATTATTCTCGACAAAACCGGAACCATTACCGAAGGCAAACCTGCAGTAACAGATATAGAATGGAATGTTTCCGGTGACGAAAAAGCAGATTTGGAGCAAATCCTTTTTGCTATCGAATCGCAATCGGAACATCCATTGGCCGAGGCAGTAACTGCTACTTTGAAAACCAATTCAGGCAAACAAATTGCCCTTGACAAATTTGAGAGTATTACTGGCAAAGGAGTTGTAGCCAGTTTTGGCGCTCGTGTTTATCTGGTAGGCAATCAAAAACTGCTGGCCGAGTATCAGGTAAATATTCCGGAAGAAAGTTCTACAAAAATTAAAACCTGGCAGAACGATGCGAAAACAGTGGTATGTTTTTCACGCGATACTGAACTTCTGGCAATCATTGCAATCGCCGACAAAATTAAAGAGACATCGGCAAAAGCCATTGCTGACCTTCAAAGTCAGGGTATTGAAGTATATATGCTTACCGGCGACAATGTGCAAACAGCAAAAGCGGTGGCACAAAAAGTCGGACTTAAAAACTTTAAAGCTGAAGTGATGCCCTCCGACAAAGCTGATTTTATCAAAGAATTGCAAAATCAGGGAAAAGTGGTGGCGATGGTTGGAGATGGCATTAACGATTCGCACGCACTCGCTCAGGCTGACGTGAGCATCGCAATGGGAAAAGGCTCCGACATTGCGATGGATGTGGCCAAAATGACCATTATTTCGTCCGATCTTCAGCTTATTTCAAAAGCAATCCGGCTATCGAAACTGACGGTGAATACCATTCATCAGAATTTGTTCTGGGCTTTTATTTATAACCTGATCGGCATTCCCGTTGCTGCCGGAATTTTGTTCCCCATTTGGGGTTTCATGCTCAACCCGATGATTGCCGGAGCGGCCATGGCCTTAAGTTCGGTGTCGGTAGTCAGCAACAGTTTACGACTGAAATTCAGGAAGCTGGATAAAATATAGTTGTCGGTGTTGTCAATGTTGTCATGGTTATCATTGTCCGTTTGCATACCTGTTCGGCATTTTTCGGCTGTCAGTTGTGGTCATTTATAGTCATTAAGTTGTCATTTCCTGGCAACTTAATGACTACCAAATGACAATTAAATGACTTCTACGACATTGGATAATATTACGTATATTCATTAAAATTAATCTCATAAACTCAAAAAAATGGAAACTTTAAAATTTAAAACCAATGTAAATTGTGGCGGATGTATTGCCACTGTAACTCCTCACCTGAATCAGGTAAAAGGTATTGTGAAATGGAGTGTCGATACTTCAAATCCAATGAAAGTATTGACTGTTGAAACTTCCGGAATCGATCCGGATGTGATTGTTGAAACACTGAAAAATGCAGGCTACAAAGCGGATTTCATGGCTTCGGAATAAATTCGGCAATATGATTGTCCGTTTGCATACTATTGGTATTTCGCGTCAGTCATTTGTGGTCATTTGGTAGTCATTCGGTTGACATTTCCTGGCAACTTAATGACTACCAAGTGACAATTGAATGACTTTTATAGCATCGTGTAACATTACGGACATTCGTTTTCGGCAACCAACAAAACAGCCAAAAGCGTGTTTAACTGAAAAACAAAACGATTTAAACATGTTGCGCGATATCCGTACCAATTATCAGAAATTTGAACTGACAGAGCAAACGGTTGATAAAGATCCCATCCGGCAATTAAATTTATGGCTGAAAGATGCCATTTCCGGCCAGGAAGCTGATCCAACAGCCATGGTTTTATCGACTGTTGATCTGGAAGGAAATCCCGATTCCAGGGTGGTACTTTTAAAAGAGCTGACTCCTGAAGGGTTGGTCTTTTTCACCAATTACAACAGCAAAAAGGGACAGCAAATAACAGCTAATCAACATGTTTCGGCTGTATTCTTTTGGCCTGAACTGGAAAGGCAGGTTCGGATTAAGGGCAAAGCTGAAAAAATCAGCGAAGAGGATTCTGAATCATATTTCCTGTCAAGGCCTTTGGAAAGCCAGCTGGGTGCATGGGCATCGCCACAAAGCGAAATTATTGAAAACCGAAACGTTCTGGATGAAAACTACACCCATTTCGGGCAATATTTTGAAACCCATGAAATAAAAAAACCACCTCACTGGGGTGGTTTCCTTATTCGTCCTGAATATTTTGAATTCTGGCAGGGCCGGTCAAACCGGCTTCACGACCGAATTGAATTCTGTCAGATAGGACAAAACTGGATAATCCAACGTCTAGCTCCCTGACAATTGCTGTTTAGCCAATATGAACTTCAGAAGGTGAATGTCTGAACCGGGCCAGAAATGAATCCAAAGTCCACAATGCCAGAGATGCCATCAGAATCAGATAAGCCATCGTTGGGATTGAGGCAAATAATCCAGTTGCCGATTGCCAAATACCCGAAGCTCCACTTGTATTTATCTTTTGCAATGATCCGGAAATGGCTGACCAAAACCCCGGCTCTTTTACCTGAGTTGTCTCAGGTCCCGAAACTGTAATATACACCATCAGGAAAATAAAGGCTGCAACC
>JAUYEQ010000107.1 GCA_030691295.1 Bacteroidota bacterium | reverse complement strand
TTTCGCAGTATGTATTGGCCATCAGGTAGGTATCGCCTAGGTTTTCGTGCATTAACTGATGTTCGATATTGGCCATCCAGGTTCCGAAAGCAGCGCCAAATGATCCGTAGCTGTGGTAAAGTAACCCGCTGTTCCGTTTTCCATAAACCTTTTCGCCCCATTTAAATTCTAATCGAAGGTGGTAGTCAGCATATTCGGCTTTTGTTGCAAGCGAAGCAAAAATATCGCCCGAAATATGAATGACTTTTATCCCATCCATTTCAACGATGCTGTAAGTGGAGGCTGGAGTCGCTTTTTTAGCCAGATCTTCGAATCCTGTAATTGGACTGCCAAGAAAGATATCCCAGTTTTTTAGGTTTTTTCCGTTGAAAAGTGATTTCTGGGCAAATACTGAAACTGATAGAATACAGAAAGTTAGAACAAACAAAAGGTTTTTCATGATAATTGGGTTTGGTGGTAAATGACAAAAAAAAACTGCCCTACAAAGATAGGGCAGTCTATCGAAATAGTAATAATAATAATTTGCTTTTAGTTTGAATGTGATGAAATTAGTTGTTGTGCTCTTTCAAGTATTGCGGTATCATCAAGTAATACGACGCCTCCGTCCGGTCCTGGTTCAATATGTAATCCTACAGATTTTCCTCTGTCATAGTTTGCGCCTCCAAAATAATTTCTGACCGTTTCGACCTCGATATTAAACTCTTGCGCAATTTTGTGGATCGAACCGGCAGGTAAGCTGTCTTTGATGTGACGCAACTCATTAAACGTGATTTTTCTCTCCATGACAATTAGTTTTTATGGTTTTACACTATCTATTCGGTTTAAATAACGCTTAAAGTTAGAATTAATAAATAAATAACAATGAGGGTATGCTCATGTTTTTGTAATTGATTCTTAATCCTAAAAGAAGTATGGCTATTAAACAATTTAGAAATAAGTCATTTGTCACTGTTATATAAGTATTTCGAATAAAAAAGATTTACAAAACAGTTAAGATGGGATAAAATATTTAACAATTTTTAATAATTAATTGAGTCCTTTTTTGATGGCTTCATAGACTGCCTGATGCATTGAAGTTCGTATGTTGAGGTCATAAATGGCGGAATTTCTTCTTGTGGGATACACCCGGTTCGAGAGAAAAATAAATACGAGTTGGTTCTGCGGATCGACCCAGGTAAAAATGCCTGTAAAACCAGTATGCCCGTAACTTTCGGGACTTGCATCGGCTGCCGGGAATTTGTTCTTTATGCCCTTGATTCCCGGATTTGGTTTGTCGAACCCCAACGCCCTGCGGTTGCTGCTTGGTGAAAACTGCACCTTGGTAAATTCACTGATGGTGGCTGGCAAAATATATTGTTTTCCGCCGTAATATCCCGACTGAAGATACATTTGCATCACCTTTGCCAGATCGTTGGCTTTGCTGAACAGCCCTGCATTTCCTGATACACCACCCATCAGCGCTGCCAATTCGTCGTGTACAAATCCCTGCGAAAGTTCCTTTCTGAAAGTCTGGTCGTTTTCAGTTGGTACGATTTGGTCAATCGGGAATCTTTCATAAGGCTTGAATCCGGTTGATGTAGCGCCCAAAGGTTTATAAAATTCATTGGTTAAATAATCCTGAAATGATTCTTCGCTCAGTCTTTCAATCATGTAAGGTAAGAGGCTGAATCCCAAATCAGAATAGACATATTCCTTTTTTGCAAGTAAAGGCGATTTGATAATATCGTTGATTATTTGATTTTTGAAATCATTTTTCACATACATGTCCTGTGAAATTCGGACCTGATATTGTTCTTCCGGATGATTTTTAAAAACATCCTCCCGCAAAAAGCCCCGCTTTCCCGGTTCGAGCCAGAAAGGAAGTCCACCCTGCAACCTTGCCTGATGAGTCAGAATATCCCTGACAGTCATTTCTGCCTTGTTTGTATTCTTGAATTCAGCAAAATAGTTGGAAAATGGTGCGTCAAGATTGATCTTTTTTTCATCGAATAACTTCATTATCGCCGGAAGTGGTGCCGTTATTTTTGTGACTGAAGCCAAATCGTAAAGATGATGCTTTTGCACCGCCTGCTCATTTTCGTAGGTGAAATATCCATAGCTGGATTGTAGTATTACTTTTCCTTCTTTGGCAATCAACACCTGACAACCCGGGTAGGCTTTCCCAGCAATTCCTCTTTTTGCAATTGAATCAATCAAATATTGAAGGTATCGCGAATTGATTTTCACTTCTTCAGGAAGCGTGTATTTTAGTCGCTGAATTGATTCAGTGATGATTCCGGAGTTAATCGGAAACATGTTATTTACTGATACCGGCAATTTACCGCGGGCATTTGTTGCACCAAAAATAAGTTGGGCTGCCATTTCCTGCGCATCATTGTCGTCCTGATAGGCAACGATTAAACTCTTTGTATTCTTTATCGCCGGAAAAAACTGCATTGAATAAGGATTTCCAAAAAAACAGATGACCGTATTTCTGTCTTTGAGTCTTTCAATCAAACTGATTTGCTGATCGGAGATTCCAAATCGTCTGTTCGGATACAAGCCCATTCCATGAATTCCGACAATTATCAGGTTATAAGGTATCAACTGGGTAAGTAAACTGTTAATTTCTTGTTCCATCGGAATTTTCCCGATGTTGAAATGATCAATTTGGGTGTAATTTTCGAGCATATTCTGAAACGGAACAAGCTGATCAGATCCGATTGACAGACTGGCTATTTTTAGTGTATCAATTTGCTGTAACGGGATGATATTTTGCTTGTTCAGTAATACAGTCATCGATTGTTCCTGAAGCAGCCGTTTGGTAAGCAAGTACTGGTTGTTGTTTAATTTAGCGTGTAGATTTTTTGTATCAACCAATTTTTGATTGTCGAGTCCAAGCCATTTTTTGACGGTTAAAATTTTTCTGCATTTTTCGTCGATTTCTTCAACCGATAATTCTCCTTTCGCAACCGCCAATTTTACTGCATCAATGGCTTTGTCCAGCCGGGGCACAATTTCGAGCATATCGTTTCCGGCTTTCAGGGCTTTTACCGACGATTCACCTGAAGAGTAAAGGTTGCTCACACCTTTCATATTCATTGCATCGGTTATCACCAAACCCTTGAACCCCAAATCTTTTTTCAGTTTTATGTTGATTATTTTTGATGACAATGTGGCCGGAACCCTGGCATTCGCGTCGAGCGCCGGAACATGTAAATGTCCGGTCATTACTGCACCAATTCCTTTATTGATAAGGTATGCGAATGGGAATAATTCGAGCGAATCGAGCTGTATTTTTGTTTGTTTAATTACCGGAAGGTCGTGATGTGAATCGGTTTGTGTATCTCCATGTCCCGGAAAATGCTTGGCAGTTGCCAATACTCCGGCGTCCTGCATTCCACTTGCATATAACCACGACTTGCGTGCAACCTGTAACTTGTCTTCTCCAAACGACCTGTGATTGATGATCGGATTGGCCGGATTGATATTGACGTCGCAAACAGGCGCCATGTTCATGTGAACGCCCAGCATACGGCATTGCTGTCCAATTTCAAATCCCATCCGGTAAATCAGTGAGTCATTTGAAATGGCTCCCAATGCCATTTGAGCGGGATAGTTCAGTGTCGAATCCAATCTGAAACCAAGTCCTGTTTCGGCATCAATGGCAACAAGCAATGGTATTTTTGAAGCTTTTTGAAGCTTGTTGCTGATATTTGCCTGATTGACCGGGCCACCCTGCATGAAAATAATTCCGCCAATCTGATACTGATCGATTAATTTTATAAGCTCATCGGTTTTTTGATTTTTCATATTCGAATAAGCCTGAATCATGAACAATTGACCAATCTTCTGATCGAGGCTCAGATTGTTCATGATCGAATCGACCCATCGATCATTCGACATTTTCTGGAATGGTGGATTTTGTTGGGCGGAGCAATATCCTGAAAATAAAATCAGGATACTCAATATTGTAATATATCTCTTCATCGCGTATCTGTTCAATTGGTAAAGGTAAAAAACAATGTGAATTCCGATATTTTTCGGGAAGCGATTTGAATAAAAAACCAATCAATTCTATATACAGATTTGTTGATAAATTAATACACTCCATCTCTATTAAAAAATCAGCTGCAATTCGCATTAATAAAGCATTTTGGATCACAAAAATTTACAATTCAGCACAAATTACAGTTTAAAATGCTCTAAAAAGCTGCGTTTTTGGAACTTATTGCCCCGAATGTTAAAATATGTGAAAATCATTTGTTACTTTTGATACCAAACTACGTCTGTTTTTCGTTGGTTATAAAAAAATTCCTTGAAGAAACTTGGCTACATATTGTTACTGATACTCACCTTCGGCTATTTAATTTCGTGCGAAGACGAGAAGTATCTTTCATCCTCGGATGTGAAGCTTGGTTTTTCGGTTGATACAGTGATGTTTGATACTGTTTTTACGACCATCGGTTCAACTACCCAGCATTTGAAAATATACAATCCTTACGACCAAAAAGTTTTAATCTCATCGGTTAAGCTTGCCAAGGGCGAAATGTCCAACTTCAGGTTAAATATTAATGGTGTTTCTGCCAATGAAGTAAATGATCTTGAAATTGCTCCATTCGATAGTTTATACATTTTTGTTGAAGTAACGATTGATCCAAGTGGTCAAAATCTTCCTTTGGTTGTAAAGGACTCTATTGTTTTTTTAACGAATTCGAACAAACAGGATGTTGATCTGGTTGCCTGGGGACAAGATTTTGTTCTAATCAGACAACAGCGATTGAAGAATACCACGTGGACGAACGAAAAACCTTATCTGGTTTATAATTATGCTTTTGTCGACAGTAATGCTACACTTACCATTGAGCCGGGTACAAAAATTTATTTTCACAAAGAGTCAGGTTTGTATGTAAAAGGCAAGGTGTTGGCCAAAGGAACTGTTGAAAACCCGATTGTTTTTCATGGTGACAGGCTCGAGGATGTTTATTCAAATGTACCTGATCAGTGGAATGGTATTTTGTTGTATTCGGGAAGTTTGAACAACGAATTCACGAACGTTGAAATTAAAAATGCCAACATCGGCTTGCAAGTCGGTAATATTGAAAACGAAGGTTATGCATCGGTGAAACTCACCAATGCGAAAATTCAGAACATGGCTTATGCCGGAATTTTTGCAATGAAGTCGGAGATAATCGCTGAAAACAGTTTAATTACCAATTGTGGATTTTATGCTGTTGCTTTACTGGTTGGGGGCAGTTATGAATTTAATCATTCAACTATCGCCAATTATTGGGGTGGCTATGGATTCAAAGCACGATCAACTCCTTCATTGCTAATCCAAAATTACCTGAATATAAGTAAAGACAAGCCTACTTATGTTGGTGATCTTTCGAAAGCAAATTTTGGAAACTGTATCATAGCCGGAAACGTCATTGATGGAAACGAACTTCTGCTCGGAAAGAGGGCTGACGCATTGTTCAATTACAAGTTTGATAAATGTCTCATTCAGGTCGCCGATACTTTCAAAACATCAAATACCGATCATTTTGTCAACATCCTGAAAGGCTTGGATCCTAAGTTTGTCGATCCTTACAAGAAATATAATTTTGAGCTCGACACCTTAAGTCCGGCCAAAGATGCCGGAAAACTGAGTATTGGCCGGCTGGTTCCTACTGATTTGAAAGGTCGCGACCGGCTTCTTGATAAAGGTCCGGATCTTGGTGCTTTGGAACGTCAGGAGAAAAAAGCAAAATAATTATTCCTGAATTTTATTGCCCACTCGGTTTCATGCTTTTCCAGTTAATATGAGACACATCGTTTTAGTACTTCTGATACTTTTCTCAATTGTTTCAAGATGCTATTCTCAGGCAAATAAGTTGAGTGATGAGTTTACCTTCATGTTTTACAATACCGAAAATTTCTTCGATTGCGAAAATGATTCATTGACACAAGATGATGAATTTACCCCTGACGGAGACAGAAGATGGAATTATAGCAGGTTTTATGACAAAGCTGATCGCCTGGCAAAAGTTATTTTGGCTGCCGGAAAATGGAATGCCCCGATTGTCGTTGGACTTTGTGAGGTTGAAAGTATGCAAGCTCTTGAGGTTTTGGTAAAACAAACCCCGCTCAATAAATTCAATTATAAGATTGTTCACAAAGATTCTCCGGATGAACGTGGAATCGATGTTGCCTTTATTTATAGGTCTGAATTATTCAAACCATTTGATTATAAAGCGATCCCATTAATTGATCCGCTAGATCCTGAATTCAAATCACGGGATATTCTGCGGGTTAGCGGAATCTTGAATAATGGCGACACAATCCATGTTTTTTTAAATCACTGGCCGTCGAGGTATGGTGGAATTATGGAAACAGTGAGGTTGCGAGGTTTAGCAGCCAAAACATTAAAAAAGTCCATTCAGGAATTGTTAACGGATTATCCGAAAGCAAAAATAATTTGTATGGGTGATTTTAACGATACGCCCGAAGATGAAAGTTTGTCACGGATTCTAATTGCAGTGAAAAGCGACAATCCTGAAGTTAAGGGCGAAATGGTTAATCTTTCCTTTGGATGGATGACACGACCAGTGCAAACCCTTAAGAACATGTATTCATGGCAGGTGTTCGATCAGTTGATCGTTTCCGACTATTTCCTTGAAAGTGGTTCTTTCATGAAATCAATAAAAGCCGAAATTTTTGATGCTCCATTTCTTTTAGAGCCTGATAAAAAATACGGTGGCGTAAAGCCGAAAAGAACCTATGTTGGATTCAAATATCAGGATGGATTCTCCGATCATCTTCCGGTCCTATTAAAGTTTCAGTTGTTAAATCATTGATTATTAGCCGGAATTAATCCCATTTCCTTTCCTTTTTCTAGCATAAACCGGTAGGCAGGTTCTTGTTCGTTGGGAATTATACCGTCCAGTATTGCATCTTTTATTGCTACTTTAATTAAACCCACTTCGCGGCATGGTTCCAGTCCGAAAACTTCCATAATGGTTTCTCCTGAAACCGGTGGCTGAAAATTCCGGATATGATCACGTTCTTCAAGGTCTTTCAGTTTCTGGCGGACAAGCTGAAAATTTCCGTAGTACTTTTTGACTTTTTCCGGATTTTTAGAAGTGATGTCTGCTTCGCAAAGAGTCATCAAATCATCCACATCATCGCCTGCTTCGAACAATAACCGGCGAATGGCCGAATCAGTAACCACCTCTTCAGAAAGTACGATTGGACGCATGTGAAGTTCAACAATCTTCTGCACATATTTCATCTTTTCATTCAATGGAAATTTCATCCTTTTAAACAGTGCCGGTACCATCTTGGCACCTATAAAATTGTGCGAATGGAAAGTCCAGCCAAGTTGTGGCGAATACTTTT
>JAUYEQ010000094.1 GCA_030691295.1 Bacteroidota bacterium | reverse complement strand
AATCGAAAACGCGATCAAATTTACAGAGTCTGGTTACGTTGAAATAGGAATACAGGAAACCGGAAATTTGTTTTTGTTTTTTGTAAAAGATACAGGCATAGGAATTTCCGAAGAAAACAGAAATACAATCTTCGAACGTTTCCGTCAGGTTGAAACCGCATTTACCCGGAAATATGGTGGAAACGGACTTGGATTGGCCATATCCAAAAGTCTGGTCGAGTTTCTGGGAGGCACAGTGTGGTTAGAATCGGAAGAAGGGAAAGGGAGCAAGTTCAGTTTTACAATACCGAAGGTGTAATAACAAAAAATCCCCAATGCTGATGAAATCATTGGGGATTTAGAATTATATTTTGTTCGTTTATTTTAGGAACAATTTGCTCCAGTTTTTAAATTCGCGGTTTTTCCATGTTCCTTTGTGATACACGTAGCTTACGATTAACGGAAGTACTGAAGTTGCTTCTGCAAAAACCATCTGTTCGTCGGTTACCTGTACTTTCCCCCACGAACTGGCTTCCTTCAAAGTTGACGAAGAACAAGCGCCATCGCGAACATCGGCAACTGTAATCTGAACGGCATATTGGTGCATCGGAACTTCTTTTCCAAGAATTTCGGCGCAAACAACAGTATCCTGTGCAAAATTCTTGGGAACGCCGCCGCCAATCATGAACAAACCGGTTACACCGGCAGCCATTTTTATTTTTGTCAGTTCCAGAAAGTCGGCCACCGAGTCAATGGAAACGTGTTTTTCGGGATTCTCCCACTGGTGTTTGGCCAAACCAAAACCAGCGCTTGAGTCAGAAAAAGCAGGGCAGAAAATCGGCACGTTATTTTCGTAACAAACCTGAATAAGGCTTTCTTTTTTTACTGAATTTTCGGTCAGCCATTTGCCCATTTCCCAAATAAATTCGCGTGATGAGTAAGGTCTTTTTTCAAGCGAATCAGTAATTTCCTTGATGGTTCCATCGCAATTCTGTAATTCCTCCTCGTCGATGAAAGTATCGTAAATACGGTCGATATATAGATCGCGCAAAATTCCGTCGTTTACTTCTGTTGTTCCGCGGTAGTGTTTGTGTCCCAATGCTTCGAAAAAATCCATGTCGATAATGGAAGCGCCGGTGGCAACAATTACGTCGATCATTTTATTTTTTACCATATCAACATAAACCTGCATACAACCTCCGGCGCTGGTACTACCGGCGAGGGTCAGAATGTTTGTACATTCAGTGTGGTTTACCATTTTCAGCAAAATGTCGGTGGCACTTGCGGTATCGCGCGAGGTGAACGACATTTTACGCATTGAGTCAATAATTGGTGTTGAATCGAATGACTTAATGTCGATGTGTTCGATGGTTTCTTTTAATAAATCTGATTTCTTCATGCTTCTGAATTTTGATCGTTTAATTGTGCTTGCCAGCAATTGTATTTGATTATAAATTAGTCAGATAGGCTGGTTTCTACCTCTAAAAAAGTTTGCAAATGTAGTATAAAATATTTGGTTCTGCCAGCCTTACTTTATTTTCCTGAAGGCATAACCATGTCTTTCAGAAAGATGTCGGCAATGTCGGCAATAGAGGAATCAAGGCTTCGGTATTCAAAACCGATTGTTCGGATAATTTTTTCTCCGGAATATTGATTCTTTTGGTTTGAACTGGAAACCGTATCACGCGTAATCAGCGGACGTTTGCCTGTAAAAAAGCTGGCAGCTTTTGCCATTCTCCAGGCAATGTGAAGCTTGATGTCGGACGCAAAATTTCGCGGACGTGGTTTGTTCAGCCCATCGGCTATTCTATTGAAAAAATCCTGATAGCTCATATTTCCGGCATTCAGGATAAACCGCTGGTTTTTAACCTGCTCAAATTGCTGATCGCCCATCAGTAAAATCATGGCTTTTACCACATCGCGAACATCCACAAATCCGGTGATCCCTTTTGTGTAATAATTCAGACCTTTCCAGATAGATTGAAAAAGTTTTGGGCTGCCGATTTCCCAGTTTCCGGGACCCATAATAATCGATGGGTTTACGATCACCGCATCCAATCCTTCTTCAATTCCGCGCCAGACTTCCATTTCAGAAAAGAATTTACTGAGCGAATAGCCTGTTTTTCGTTTCGAAGGAGTCCAGTAAGTATCTTCGGTTATCTGGCTTCCGTCCTGCGTTTTGCCCAATGCAGCGATCGAACTTACGTGACAGAATTTGCTGACTCCATTGTGAATGGCGGCATCAATCAGGTTTCCGGTACCTTTTACATTGTTGTTCAGCATCATGTCGTTGTCGTCGCCATGAAACGAAACAATGGCAGCACAATGGTAAATACTGGTAATACCTTTCAGTGCTTCTTCGAGGCTGAAATAATCCAGTATGTCGCCTTCCACCCATTCAATTTGCGAAAACAGCGTTTCAACCTGATCGGAGTAATAAGAAAATATTTTCTTCACCCAGTCGGTATTGCTTTGTTGTCGCCGGAGTGCTTTTACCCGATTCCCTGAATTGGTCAGCTCATACAGCAAATGTGCTCCCACGAGCCCGGTTCCACCTGTTACTAAAATCATTTCTTAAGTATTTTAACCAGTAACCGGCCTTTTTCGGTTAACTGGTATTTTTGATTCATATCCCGGGGGTTTTCTTTTATGGTCAATTCAATCCAATTTTCATTTAGAAGAGGATCAAGGTATCGTTTTTTATTTTTTGTTTGAAGGGACACACCCAACAATTCTTCCAATATTTCTTTCTTTTTCCTTGGCATTTCTGATAAATAGTCAAGAATTAGTTCTGCCTTGTCGCTAAAATTATCCGAGATAAGAGATTTTGCTTGGTCACTTGCTTGGTTACTTGCTTGGTTACTTGCTTGGTTACTTAAATACATTAGAAGATCATTAATGTCGTCTAATGAGTTGATATTATGAATATTATCCTGATTGCTTGCTTGGTTACTTTTTGCATCCGGATGTGCATATATTACTGTCAAAAAGTAATTGCAATCGGGGTCGGTTTCAAGCACTGGCATTGGTGAACCATTGCGTTCAAGTGCCCTGTATATTTTTGGAACTCCGGTACCTCTGCCCTCCGTCAGGTGTAGTTCTTTCAAAAAGTCGCCAATACGCCGGTTTCTGTAATCCCTTGCTACAACCCGCCGCTGAGTTGCCAGTATTTCTGAATTTACCGGAGGAACCGGACCGGGGAAACTCAAAATCTCAATCTTGTCGGGCCAGATTTGTACCTCAATCGGTTTGTCAAGTTCATAACTTTTGTGATAGACCGCATTGGCAAGCGCTTCTTCAATAGCAGCGAAAGGAAAATTATAAAAACGTTGCGCTTCTGCTTGCCCTTGGATTTTTTTGACTTTCTCTACAATGATTTGATTTCTGATATAATCGAGGGCATTCCTTAGCTGAATATGAAGTGGACCTTTAAAGTATTTTTCCTCGAAGTTATCGCCTGTTTCATCTTTCCGAATCACAACCTCAATCCATGCGCGGTTGAAATAGGTTTCAGGTTGATTGCAAAAGAAAAGCAGTCCTGAATTTATTGGACGAAGATCTTCATCTGAACCTTTGGCGATATGGAGTTGCCGGCAAAGATCATTAAACGAAATCTGTAAGCTTTCTTCGAACAAGTCACTTTTTATTTCCTGTAAAAACGACCGGATCAAACCCAGATCAAAATTTTTAACTGATGCCTGATTGTTAATTCGGTCATCAAAAGGGATTCGGGCAGTGAGTTCTTGCAATCTTCGAAGATTGGCATCCACAGCAACAATACTGCGCGAACCAAAACGGATATATGGCTGCCAGCGGGCGTTCTTCCCTTGTGTGGAGGGTGCTGTATAAGGTCTTATGTCTCCTGCCGGAACCCAAATTACCAGGATATGTTTGTTCTGAAACACGTAAGGCTGTGTTGCCGGAATGTAATTGGGTGTGATTTGGTGACAAATCTTTACTAACTCACCTTGAATTGAATCCAATCGTTGAGGGTCAATACCTTCAGGAGGAAAAACAGGCCTTCCGTTTTGCTCTTCAATACCAATAATAACATAACCACCACCCCAATTATTAATGTCATTGGCAAAGGCACAAATGGAATGGATCGTTTCTTCAGGATTCCAACCTTTTTTAAATTCCAGCCGATCCCATTCAATGGACTGACCGTGAATTAATTCTTCTATGTTGATAGGTAAAGCCATAAAAACAAAGGTAGGAAAAAGTGCACAAAGTAATTTGAAGGATTTACCATTAGACCATTTACCATTTACAAACAAAACAATGATCGGAAAGGCTCAAATAGTAAATCGTAAATAATTAAATTGTAAATAATTACCGGTTCGCCTTCGCCCCAAATTCCTTTGCAGTAATCTTGGTAATCGGAACGATAAAAACGCCAACATTTCGGATTGCCGGTGCGCTGAACTTGAACGGAAGATCGCTGTATTGTGTCATGAACTGCCTGAAAAGCCGTTCTTTTTCAACATCATCGTCAATAATTTCAGCCGTTCCTTCAATATTTACCGATTTCGATTTTACGCGGTAGCTGCATCCAACCTTTTCGTCCTGCCAGGCAAGGTCTTCTCCCAAAGTCCAGTTGATACAAACTTTCGGATTTTTTTTGATCGTCTCCCACATTCTTCCATGCTGGGCCGAATGAAGAATAACCCGGTCGCCGTCCATGGCAAAATTCATCGGCAAAACGTAAGGTTCATCGTTGACGGACATGGCTACATAACAAGTTTTGCACTGTTTTAAAATGGCATCGATCTCGGTTCTGTCTTCAATAAAGTGTGTTCTCATAGTTTCTTAGCTGATTGTTCTAAATCCAAGCAATGCCGAAAGATCTTTCAGTACTTCTTTCAGTTTCATGTGCTGGCCCATGTATTCCATTAGTTTTTCGGTATCGTTGTTTTTACTGGCTTCGTTGATCTGTTGTTCGAGCTTTTTCAACATCAATTTTACTTTTTTCGATTTGTATTCCTGAACCAGTTTCGGAACCAAAAGATACAAAAGTTCACTTTCTGTTTCGATAAAAGCCCCGCCTTTGCTCCATCGTTTGCTTTCGACGTATTTGTCGGCCATGATGTTGCTGGCGAACTGACTGATTTCAGTATTGGGATGCTGGGTGAAAAATTTTACCGGATCAAAATCTTTGTTGTCAACATTTTCTTCCAGCGTTGCTATAATGAAACTGAAATTGGGATCTACCGAAGTAAGTCCGTCGCTCTTAAGTTCTGATAACACATAATATCCCACGGTATAAGATTTCATTTCATGGGTTTCCTCGTTTTCAATATCGAATGCTTCCTGATGGAAATATTTCAGAAGAACACGGATGATCTCACGTTCTTCGGTTTCAAAATGATTGGCCACTTTTTTTTGAGTTACCGGAGCGGCTGGTTTTGAAGCCTGTATTTGTATTTCCTGAATTTCCTTCCGGGTATGGTCTTCAGATTGTTTGTTCTGAATTTTCCTGATTTCAGAATACAAAACTGCTTCCTGAACATCCATCAACCGGCTGCATTCCTTGATGTAAATGGTTCGGGTAATGGTATCCGGAATAACAGAAATGGACCGCACAATTTCGTTGACCAGTCGCGCTTTTGAAACCGGATCGTTTTCAACTGTACCCATTAAAAGCTGAGTCTTGAATTTTATAAAGTCGGTTTCATTGTTTTTGATGTATTCAGTCAGTTCGCCGGCACTCATCGAGCGGGCGAACGAATCGGGATCTTCGCCACGCGGTAACGGCAATACTTTTACGTTGATGCCTTCCTCCAAAACCATGTCGATTCCGCGAAGTGATGCTTTTATTCCGGCATCATCGCCATCATACACAATGGTAATGTTGGGAGAAAACCGTCTGATCAGCCTGATTTGGTCGATGGTGAGAGATGTTCCTGACGAGGCCACCACATTTTCGATTCCGGCCTGATGAAACGATAAAACATCGGTATAACCTTCCACCAGGTAGCATTTATCGAGTTTTGTAATATCCCGTTTTGCCTGATAAATACCATAAAGCGTGCGGCCTTTGTGGTAAATTTCCGACTCGGGCGAGTTTAGGTATTTGGCAACTTTTTTGTCGTTGGTCAGGGTTCGTCCGCCAAAGGCAATCACACGACCCGCCACATTGTGAACCGGAAAAATCACCCGTCCGCCGAAACGGTCGCGCACCCACTCTTCGCGTTTGATGGTCAGTCCGGTTTTCTCCAGAAAGTTCATTTTGTAACCTTCCCTTTGGGCCGCCTGAGTGAAAAGGTCTTTCCCGTCGGGGCAATATCCAAGTTCGAATTTGGTAATGATGTCGTCGCGGATTCCCCTTTCGCGCAGGTAACTCAGGCCAATGGTGCGGCCTTCATTCTCCTTCAGTAAAAAACGGCTGAAATACTTTTGAGCGAATGCCGAAACAATCATCATGCTTTCGCGCTCGTCCTTCAGTTGCTTTTCTTCCTGCGATTCCTCTTTTTCTTCAATCTCGATGTGAAACTTTTTTGCCAGCCACCGCAATGCATCCGGATAACTGAGTTGCTCCAGTTCCATCACAAAGTTCACCGAGTTTCCACCTTTTCCGCAGCCAAAACATTTGAAAATTCCCTTGGCAGGCGAAACGGTAAAAGAAGGCGTTTTTTCGTTGTGGAACGGGCAAAGGCCGAGCTGGTTGACACCCCGTTTTTTGAGGGTGACAAACTCCGACACAACATCTGAAATGTTTGCTGCATCTAATATTCGCTCGATGGTTGATTGATCAATCATAGCTGCAAATGTAAAAATTTTAAGTTTGAATCGGGCATGAAGAGACAATCGTCCGACATGTGTATGAAAGGGAATAAGCTTTAATAAACAACAAAAAATAGAACGCGGATAAAATATGATTTGGCGGATTAAAACTGATTAAAATCCCGACAAGTCGTGATGATTTTCAAAAGAAAAGCTTTTAAAATATCAAGCATCCATTATCCCATTTGTCTTTTTTTGAATCCATTCCAATTTATTGGAATATAAATCCGCTTTCCATCCGCTAAATCAGCATAAATCCGCGTTCTATTATTTGTTACGTTCTTTGGGAATACGCTTAAAATGTATTGCAAATCCGAATATTGGAATTTACAACCTCGTCCTGTTCGTTCAGATGAACAGAGCCTTCAAAGAAGCTTTCGCCATCGAGCAGGTTGGGCATTATTTCCTGAACCAGGCTTTCCATTTGCAGGTTAAAAATATTCAGGATATCCACCCATTTCAGTTGTCCAGAAATTTTGTTTTCCAATGTTCCTGAAAATTTTGACGATTCGTAAACCAAATAAACGGTGGCTGAGCCTGTCGAAGCCTGAATTGTTTTTACCACCCCGCGCAAAACAGCCTCAGAAACTATCAGACCGCTCGACTCCTGAATGTTTCGGATGGCCGCTGCGTTCATATCTTCAGCTATACCAATTTCACCTTTTAGCCCAGTATGTTTTCGCTTCAAAGAGCCATCTTCAGCTATTTGCAGAAAAAGAATGTGATCGGTTTTGTTATCGAAAATGAATGAAAGTGTTTGTATGGATGGATTGCTCATTGAGTTGAAAAAGGTTGTATTTGTTGGTATTTAAGGCATTGCCTTAATTTTTAATTGCAAGTTGATTTTGCTGCTTCAAATATTGTGCTTCCCAAAGAATAGAACTCTTCTGCTTCTTTGACGGTTGGTTTGCCATCGGGTAACAAACCCAATTCACCGGGATATCTGGCGTCAATATACAGTTGGTCAAGGAGAATAAGCAGATCCGGATTTATCTCGGCTAAAATTTTGCCCTTGACTTTACTATAAAGCATCTCAAGAGAATGGGATTTTATGAAACCTAATTCAAATTCTTCGATGATTGCTTTGAATGATTTTTCGATTGCTTGTTGTGCATGAAAAGCTGACAGATGAGTTAAGTTTTCCCTTGAGATGATCTCTTGAATAAGTTGAAGATCACTTTCTGCGCTATGCAACCAGTCGTTAGTTGTTTTTTTCATAAAGTATTTTCCCTTTTAAGAGAAGTTCCTGGGCAAAAAGACTGTTGTTTTCAATGAATTTCTGATGCATTGCGTTTGTATGTACAATTAAATCAACCGGAAACACTTTTTTGATGTCAGAAATAGCACGAGATATTTTTAGGTAGATTTTGCTTTTTTCAGCAAAACTTGAAGGAATTGTTTTGTCGCTTGTAACCACTAAAATATCCAGATCACTACTATCCGTTGGAGCGCCATAGGCATAGGAGCCAAAAAGAATTATCTTTTCCGGCTTTGTAAGTTTTAGTTTCTCAACGATTAAAGGTATGTAGTTTAGTCCTGTCATGGAATTTTATACTTTTCAGCAAATTTAATGAAATATTTCGGACGAAGGCTCGTCGTTGTTCTTGCAGTTTAAAAGATAACATTTCTCAAATTAGGAATTTGGCAGGAGGTATTATTCTTATCTTTGGTAAAACCAATTTTACCTGGATATGATTAATGCATGGATGCTTTCCCGTCGAAAATTTCTTGGCATCGCCGGAACCACGGTTGCCGGAATATTGATTTCTCCAGACATATTTGCCGGAAGCGGTAACAAGCCCGTGATTCGTTTTGGTATGTTGTCTGATGTCCATTATGCCGATCGTGAACCAGCAGGTGAACGTTTTTATAGCCAGTCGCTTGGCAAAGTTCAGGAGTGTATTGACCGGATGAATCAGGAAAAACTTGATTTTGCGATTGAAATGGGTGATTTTAAAGATCAGGATGCAGTACCGAACGAAGCAAATACCTTGAAATACCTGACCACAATTGAGTCTGCTTTCCAAAAGTTTGATGGCCCGACTTACCACGTTTTGGGAAACCACGATATGGACAGTATTTCAAAGCTTCAGTTTCTTGAAAGGGCTGAAAATACTGGCATCGCGGCAACAAAGAGCTATTATTCGTTCGCCCCGAAAGGAATTCATTTTGTGGTTTTGGATGGTAATTTTACGTCAGAAGGCAAAGAATACGATCATGGGAACTTCACTTGGGACGATGCGCTTATTTCGGCCAGTCAGGTTAATTGGCTGAAAGATGATCTGCAATCAAACAAGCTTCCGGTCATTGTTTTTGTTCACCAGATGCTCGACGATTCGAAAAATGTAAAACAAGCGGTTCAGAATGCCGCTGAAGTGAGAGGAATTCTGGAACAGTCGGGTAGGGTACTTTGTGTTTTTCAGGGGCATGTACACGAGGAAAGGTACAATCTGATCAACGGAATTCATTATTATTCGGTAAATGCGGTGGTTGATGGCGATGGACCTGAAAACAATGCTTACATGATTGTGGATATTTACAAAGATGGAAGCTTGGTAATTGACGGTTTTAGACGGGCGACTGACCGGGAAATAAGTACATAATTAAAGAAAGATATTGTTTGTAACAACAAACTCACCCCGTCGCATCTTCGATGCTCTCCCCCTCTCTTTTAAAAAGAGAGGGGGGAAGGCCGCTTGCGGACTTCGGGGTGAGTTTGAAATTTATAATTTCGATGAAGAAAAAACTTGTAATACTTTCAGGTGCAGGAATGAGCCAGGAAAGTGGCATTCGCACATTCCGCGATATGGACGGATTGTGGGAAGAATATGATGTGACCGAGGTGGCCACGCCCGAAGCCTGGGCGCGAAATCCGGTGTTGGTGATGAAGTTTTACAACGACCGGCGCAAACAACTTTACGAGTGTATGCCCAATGCCGGTCACCTTGGGTTGGTCGGTCTGGAAAAGGATTTTGATGTTCAGATTATCACCCAGAATATAGACGATCTGCACGAGCAGGCGGGCAGTTCGAAGGTTTTACATTTGCACGGCGAACTGAAAAAAGCCAGAAGTTCGGTGGACGAATCGCTGATTTACGACATTGATGGCTGGGAACTGAAATTTGGCCAGAAGTGCGCCAAAGGAAGCCAGCTTCGTCCGCACATTGTTTGGTTTGGCGAGGCTGTTCCGGTAATGGACGATGCCATTCCGTTGGTCGAATCGGCGGATATTCTGGTGGTCATTGGCACTTCGCTCAACGTGTATCCGGCTGCAGGATTGGTCAATTATGCAAAAAAAAGTACACCTATTTTCGTGATCGATCCTGAACGTCCGTCGGTGTTTATCCGCAACGTAACCTACATTCAGGAAAAGGCAGGAAAAGGAGTTGAAGTATTGAAAGAACAATTAAAATCACTGGCATGAAAAAGCTTTGTCTTATTTTTTTGTTGATTGCAATTACCAGTTTGGTAGGTTTTTCGCAGCAGTTTGAAGGTGGCGTGATTGCCGGATTTAATGCATCGCAGGTTGACGGCGATTTATACAAGGGCTACCGTAAACCCGGTATCGCGCTGGGAGGTTATGTACAAACCAACGTTTCGCGAATGGTTTTCGTCGGCATGGAGCTTAAATTTATGCAAAAAGGCAGCCGGAACATTGATTCGCTGGCGACAAATGGCCAGATCAAATACGTCATGCGGTTAAGTTATGTCGATATGCCTTTTTATCTCGGGATTCGAACCAGCGAGAAAATATCGTTTCTGGTCGGACTCTCTCCCGGATACCTGTTAAGCGGTAACGAATACAACGACTATGGTATATTTCCGGAGGAAGATCGAAGGCCTTTCAATGCAATTGATCTTGAGGGAATACTGGGTTTTCGGTTTCAGTTTACCGATCGGCTTTTTGTCGATCTTCGCGGAGCATATTCACTTTTGCCGATCCGCGAGCAGCCGGGTGATCCGCTCTGGTACTGGAAAAGCAACCAGTTCAACAATTTGCTGAGTACAACTGTTCTTTACCGGCTGGATTTCTAAACCAAACAACTTATGAACCCAAAAACCTTATTCATTTGGACCGTAATTCTTCTTTTTTTGTTTTCCTGTTCTTCTCCTGAAAAAGTTAATCACCCGACTGATCAGAAAATTTTCAATGAACTGTCGGAAGCCCTGAACAAAGGAATTCTGGATGTTTGGTATCCGCGAACCATCGACAGTGTTTACGGCGGATTTCTGAGCGATTTCGATTACAAATGGGAACTGAAAGGTCAGCAGAATAAAATGATTGTAACCCAATCGCGCCATGTTTGGACCTGCTCGACGGTCGCCGGATTTTATCCTGAAGAAAAAGATTATTTCCTGAAGATGGCCGGTCACGGCGTTCAATTCCTGAAAGATAAAATGTGGGATTCAAAACTTGGAGGATTTTTCACTTTGGTCGATCAGCAGGGAAATGTGTTGAAATCGGGGAAAGCTGACCGGATCATCAAAGAGGCTTACGGAAATGCATTTGCCATTTACGGATTGGCTGCGTATGCTCGTCAAACCAACGATACCTCTGCACTTTCGCTGGCAAAAAAAGCATTTCTCTGGCTCGATCAGTACAGCTATGATCCTCAACATGGCGGTTATTTTCAGTTTTTGGAAGCTGATGGAACACCCTTAAAGGATGGGTTACTGGGAGTTCCGCCGAAAGATCAGAATGGTTCCATTCATTTGCTCGAAGCATTCACCGAATTGTACCGAGTCTGGCCCGATCCGCTTGTAAAAGAGCGTTTGCTGATGATGCTGGCTCTGGTGCGCGACCAGATTACTCATCCGAAAGGTTATCTGCAATTGTTCCTGAACCAGGACTTGTCGCCGGTTTCGTACCGCGATTCGGCTGAGGATGTCAGGAAAGAGAACTGGCACCACGATCATATTTCGTTTGGTCACGATGTTGAAACCGCTTTTCTGATGCTGGAAGCTTCTGAAATTGCCGGGCTTGAAAACGATACTTTGACCCTTCGAAAAGCAAAGAAAATGGTCGATCATTCCATCGAAAATGGCTGGGATAAAACAGTTGGTGGATTTTATGAAGCCGGTTATTATTTCAAAGGTCAGGATACGGTAACCATTGTTAAAGACACCAAAAACTGGTGGGCGCAGGCTGAGGGATTAAACTCATTGCTTCTCATGGCTGAACTTTTTCCCGACGATCCGCACACTTACAAATCACTGTTCCTGAAGCAGTGGGAGTACATCGATACTTACCTGATTGATCATGAGCACGGCGACTGGTATTCAAACGGAACAGACAAGGAACCCGGTGAAAAACTGGCCATGAAATCTCATATCTGGAAAGGGAATTACCACACTTCGCGCTCGCTGATGAATTGTATGAAACGGTTGAAGCAAGACAAACTCAAATAAAACCAATTGATAATCAGAGCTTATGCTCGCTGCCTTAATGCAAATAAATTGATTGTCAGGGTAATTAATTCACAATAAAAAGGTAACCCTCCTCGCTCTATGTTTAAAAACATTTTGCACAAAAATTATATTTAACTGCTGAATACCAAAGAAATACAACTGATCATAATTGGAGGGGGGGGGGTGAATTTCGGTTTTGATATTCGCATAATATCCTATATGTTCGCAATGTATATGTGATATTTTTGATATGCCTGCCTGAAACAAAATCTAAAAAGGGAGTAGGAGAGTTTTTTTGAGACATTTGATTTTGTCTTGATTAAGAAGTGAGTGGGGTTTAGGATTTATATAAATGCAGGGCGTACAGAACCCTAACGTGTTTTGCATTGCTATGATTAAAAACCTTTTTATCGATATTTTTTACTCTGTAACTCACCAAAAGCTGAGGACATTCTTAACCGGATTTGGCGTAGCCTGGGGTATTTTTATTCTTGTATTGTTACTGGGTGCCAGCGGAGGGCTTGAAAAAGGCGTCCTCCAATTATTAAATGGTTTCGCACAAAACAGTATGTGGGTATATGGAGGCTATTCAACGGCAGAACAAGCCAATAATAAATACTCGAAAGCAATTGTTTTTACTCCAAATTTATTGGCTCAACTGAAAAATAATTACCCCAACTCAATTGAATACATCAGTCCTGATGTGCAGGTAGCTGAAAGAATCGTGTACCGTGAAAAAACGGTTAACGCCCAGATACACGCTGTACTTCCGGCTTATTTCCAGATTAAAATCTTAAAAACAACCGAAGGGCGGTTGTTGACTCCGGAAGATGAACGGCAAAACGCTCAGGTCGCGGTTATTGGCGATCAGGTGAAAAGCCAGGCATTTGGTAATAAACCAGCAATTGGCCAGGAGCTGCAAATCGGAGATTCTTTCTTTCGCGTTGTTGGAATACTAAAGGGAGGATCTATTTTCAGTCAAGCCGATCAGAACTCGGTGTTTATTCCTTTTCATTCTGCAACTTCCTGTTTAACTATCAAAAATGAGTTCAATGTATTTGGCTTCACCTTGCAGAAGCATTGTAGCAGCGCTAAAGCCGAAAACCATATCAAACATTACCTCGGCCGTTTCCTAGGTTTCGACCCGAATGATACCAATGCCCTATACGTGTTCAACTTCGACCAGCAGGTTAAATCATTTCAGAAACTTTTTACTGGCTTGAATATATTCCTTTGGTTTATAGGCATTTGTTTGCTTTTGAGCGGGATGGTCGGGGTAAGCAATATCATGTTTGTGATCGTGAACGAACGAACCCGCGAAATCGGCATCCGGAAAGCCGTGGGCGCTAAACGAAAACATATTCTTGTGATGGTGCTGACCGAATCGGCGGCAATAACAGTGATGGCAGGCCTTTTGGGGTATTTTTAGGGACAGGAATCTTATCGCTGATCGAATATGGGTTGCATAAACTTGTTGCCGATGATTTTTTGATCCGGGAAACCAGCATTAACTGGAGCACGGTTGCCGGGGCGCTTTTTATTTTAATTATTTCTGGGCTTATCGCCGGTTTTATTCCCGCCCAACGTGCAGCAGAGATACAACCCATAGAAGCCATGCGTTCCGAATAAAAATAAATTATATATGATTCGAAGAAACTTATCAAACATTGTACTGGTACTGTTACTGTTCACCGTAATTGGCCTGATTGTTTGGCGCCAACAAACCCGTGACAAAACGATACCCGAAATCTTACTCGGGAAACCTGTTAAAGATGTGATTGTGGTGAAAAGTAAACTGGCCGGGAAATTGGTGTCCGCACAGGAAATAGAGGTAAAATCGAGCATATCGGGCATTATCGATCGATTGTTTATAGATGTAGGCGATTCCGTGCAAACAGGAACTCCCATAGCACGGGTTAAACCAGCTCCTGAACCTGAAGAACTTGAAAATGCCCGAAAACAATTGCAAACCACAGAAATTCAATTCGAATTGGCGAAAAAGGATTATGAGCGTAAAATCGGACTTGAAGTCAAAGGCGGCATATCTAAATCGGATTTGGAGCAAACGAAAGGCAAAATGGAAATATCCGGTCTGGAAATGAAAGCCGCGCAAAAAAAATTGCGTTTGCTGCTCGAAGGATATTTGGAAAAAGACCGTACCCTGGATAACCTGATAGTTTCAACCAGCGATGGCATTGTGATTGATTTGCCAGTAAAAGAAGGGCAGTCGATTACCAAACGCAACGCCTACAACGAGGGAACCACCATTGCCAAAGTAGCCAATATGAACCACTTGCTGTTTAAAGGACAACTGAGCGAATACGAAATAAACAAGATCAAACCAGGCATGCCACTTACGCTATTCATTGGCGCTTTTAATAATTTGCGATGCAAGGGACAAGTATTGCGTGTAGCGCCTCAGGCAAAAACCGGACAGGAACCTGTGAAATTCGATTTCGAGGCCAGTGTCGATTTTCCCTTCGATTCGTTGCAGGTTAAGACAGGGCTTACGGTGGTTGCAGAACTCATGACGGCAAAAACCGACAGCGTACTGTGTCTTGAAGAGAAATATCTGCATTACAGCAACGATTCAGTCTATGTAGTGATTGTTGCCCAAACCGGGGAACTAGAGAAACGCATAGTTGAGCCGGGCCTGTCGGATGGTACAAAAACCGAAATCAAAAAAGGGCTGAACCCCGGAGATCGACTTAAACCGGTTGATTGGAAGTAGTATAAGCGCTTGAAATGTTTGAAGGGTTTGAGGCTTCGTCGTTTGAATGGTCGAAAAAGGGTTGGAAGGTTTGATTGTTTGAGGCTTCGCGTGTGAAGGGGTTTGATGCTCCCGAGGAGCAAAATATTAGTAGCATAAAGTAATGAAAAGAAAAACCGTCCGAGGTAAAACATTGAACAAAGCTCGACTCCTTTCGGACGGAATAAAATTTAGGTTGAAGAAGATTGAAGAGTTTGAAAAAAAGGAGTTGAAGGGCGGAACAGCCAAACAACAGAAACAATTACAATTACACATAAGGTCAAATAGAACACATAAATACAAAAGAGCATGAGTTACATCGATTTTTTAGAAAAACGTGAGACGTTAAAAAGACTTATTGAATCGGAGAAAACCGGCACGGCTGAAGAGTTGGCCAACCGTCTTAGTTTTTTGCGCCGTACCCTCTTTAATTACCTCGATTTACTCGAAAACGAGAATCAGTGTATTAAATTCTGCCGTGTGCGTAAGACTTACTATTTTGACGGAAAGCAAGATGGAAAATAGCATAAAAAATATTACAGTGCAGACTTTTTGCACTGTAACCGTTTATCTTGCACCCATTAAATTATAATATAAATACTCATATGAGAAGTATAATTGGAATAATCATGTTGTTCGGTTTTTTGCTTGGTACATATTGCGCGAAAGCACAAACAAGCGATTACGACAAAGACCTTGAAAGGTATTTGAAGTTAAGCAATGCCACAGCAACCTACGACATGGTGTATGAGCAACTAATTACCCAGCTAAAGCAAATGAAGCCGGGAGTGTCCGACTCGGTATGGGTCAACCTCAAAAAGGAGGTATTCGACAAAGAAGTAATGGAACTTACCAAGCAATTGGTGCCGCTCTACAAAAAGCATTTTACCCACGAGGATGTAAATGAACTGATCAGCTTTTACGAAAGCCCTATTGGTAAAAAGCTTGCTACGAAAACCCCGATCTTAGGCCGCGAAGCCATGCAACTGGGCCAAACCTGGGGCATGAACCTTATGGCCAAAATTAATGGCTGGCTGGGAGAAAAGGGGTACTAAGAAAAAAATAATTTCCAAAATGAAAACTGAAATGGAAAAATTGAAAATTAGTCAAATGGAAGCTACCACGGCTAGTGGTTGTAACGATAAAGCCGATGCAGTAGCTTCACAATGGATGTGCGTAGGTTTCTTTGCACTATCTTACACCCCACTATGGGCAGTTGGTGTAGTTGGAAGTGTAGCCTGTCTTGCATTGGGATTAGGTTGTGCGTACCGAATGGAAGTTGATGTGTAAAAAAACATAGAGGATGCTCTGAAAGTTCTTAGTCGTTCAATTCTCTGAATTAAATCTTATTGAAACTTAATTCCTCTAAGGGTATCCTCTTAAAATTATAAAATATGGAACACAACTTAAAGTTAAAAAGAATTTATGATATTGTTAATATTTTAAGGGTAATTAAGGTTAGAGTTGATAATAAGGAGTTTATATTAAAAGCTAACCAGAAAGTCGATGTTGAGTTAGAATTAGGATTACACAACATTAATGCTAGTTCTGGTAGTTTGAGATCCAAGTCTCTAAAAGTTGAACTAAAACATGGAGAAGCCATAGAAATTATCATAAAAGGACGTCTATCAAATAGCTTGATTATTACATCTAATTTAATCATGACTTTAACTCTGATTCTGAGCTATTCTTTTTCTCCTTTGTTACGTCTTTTTTGGATTTGTTTGGCTATCAACAGTTTTATTCATTTATATTTCTTTGCGATCAAAAAGAATGATTTTTTTGCTTTTAAAATCAATACATTAAAACGACATAATGCATCGGTTGCATAACAGCCGAAAGTTGATAGATCCAAGAATGGCCGATTTTCGGTTTATATTCAGCAAAGCTTTCATCTATGATTTTGAAGGTAAATATAGCTTTCTGACATTAAACATGAAGATTCCGATGAAGTAAATATTTTTCTCAAGTAGCAAAGCTCCACTTTCGATGCTGTCTAAATAGTAATAGCTATATTTGTCTGCTATACAGATGCTTGAGCTATAGCTACTTGGCAAATTTTGAACTTGGAATGTTGGATTTCGACATTTTTCCAAGTTCAATTGTATTTTTAAAACAGTCATAAAATGCTATTTAAACATATATTTTTCTCTTTGGAAAATAATTACCTGTCCTTTTTTGACTGGATAGTAAGTTGCAAAAATTTCATATGCATAGTTTTATGCTAAAAAATGAGTGCTTTATTAGATGGAATGGATGGAGAATTTTTCTTTTACTAACAGGAATTATTATATTAATAACATTTTCCATTAACGATTTCTTCTTAACAGAAGGTCTGTATTACCAGTCATTTGGAGAGAAATTAGCTGCAGATCGGATAGCAAAGTTTATTGAGCTTACTATGAAATGGCAGTGGATAGGATATATTATGACATCGGTTGTAATTCTGATACGCGTTAGCTTTACGACTTTATGTATTTATATTGGCTGTTTTATTGGTAATTTCAAAGTACGGTATAGAGATTTGTTTAAAGTGGCTCTTTTGGCTGATTTTGTATTCGTATTGGCAGGATTAACAAAACTGGGAATACTGTTTTTCTTTAAACAAGTTAACACGCTTGAAGATTTACAGTTTCAGCCTTTATCGCTTTTCGAATTGTTTGACAAAGGGGCGGTTGATAACTTTTTAATTTATCCCTATTCGCTTATCAGCGTTTTCGAACTGCTTTACTGGCTGGCTCTGGCCAGGTTGCTAAGTGGTGTTGTGAATAAACCGTTTGACAGTTCGCTCAAAATGGTGGCATCGTCGTATGGCATTGGGTTGCTGCTTTGGGTTTTGTTTGTGATGTTTTTAACTGTAAACCTAAGTTAAAGCCAAAGCCCCCTAAATCCCCCGGGGGGGGGGACTTTTAGGAGTAGCTCTGAGCAATCTGTAAACTGAAATATCCAATATCGATAACCAATATTCAATGATCAATGTTTTTGAAGTCTCCTCTAAGGGGGAGATTAACAGGGAGCTTTTATGAGAAAATTATTGAAATACATACTACTGGCGTTGCTGCTAATTTCCGGATGTTGGCTGGTAACAAGTACATGGCAAACATACCAATCAAAACAGCAGGCTGAGACCAGAATACAAACGATGCAACATTGCTGCTTTGAGTCTCTGGAAG